>JAUZRO010000001.1 GCA_030950465.1 Candidatus Altimarinota bacterium
AATTTTATTGATGTAACTACTATAATCTTTTGTCATGATTATAAATGGGATAATAGACAATATCCTTTTAATTATCCTAAATCATTATTGGAAGTTAATTGAAAAACTGTGATATCAATACAAATTGAAACTTTTTCAAAGACTTGAATAAAAAATTTTGTAATTACAATTCCAAATAATACAAAGCAAATATTTATTGATGAATTACAAAATAATTTTTCACATATTCATTTTGATTTTATAGAAATAAATTCAGAAATAAAAACTTGAACAGCATTAAAATTGGCTTTAAAATCTAAATATACAAAGAAAACTTTATTAATTTCAAATTGAGATATTTATTATTGAGGGCTTAATATTGATGAATATTTTGAATATCATAAAAACCAAAATTCAGATTTTTCATTATGCTTAAAATTTGTATTAAATCCTGAACAACTTTGAAATGTACAAATAAATTGAAATAAAATAATAAATTTTGTAGAAAGACCTCAAGCAAGTCAAATGAATTTAACTAATTCTGGGTTATATATAACAACAAGAAAATTTTTAGATAAACATAATTTTTGAGACTATTTAGAAAAAGATTTTTTCCCACAATTACCAGATATGTGTAATAATATTTGATATATTTATTCAGGACAATGGGAACATATTCAAAATGATTCTGCTTATGAAAGAGTTAATTGATGGTTAATATAAAAAAATATAGTAATTAAATTTAATTACTATATTTTTTACTAAAAATTCAATGTAAACTACATTGAGTTCTAATTTCAAAATCATCTAAATCTGAAATATCAAATTCTAAATATGCTGGATCTCCTGGTTTGATAAATTCTTCATAAACTAAATCTCAATATTCATCAAGTATTGATATACTTCATATAAAATGTAATTCTTCTGAAGAGTGGTTAAATTCTATTTTTATAATTCACTTTTCTAAAAATTCCACTATTGGAATATGCTCAAATTCTATTCCTAAAATATCATCTTCATCATCTAAACTATGAATATGAGGAATTATTTCTTGAAAATTATCACTACTTTCAAAACAACTTGGACAAACAAAACTTTCTCTAATATCATCTAATTTAGTTCAATAATCAATTCAATCTTCTACTTCTCCGTTTATTTCATCATAAATATATCAGCAATTAGTACATAAATGTTTCATGTTTTTTTTAATTTTTTTAAAATTTAAATATTTTCTTCTAAATAATCTAAAATCTCTTTAGTTTCTATAAAAGATTTTTCTAATTCATCTAATTTTATAAAATCTCATATTTTATATACATTTATATGTATTGAGTTTCTTCTTTTTCTAAAAGTATTAATTTTATTAATTATTTCTTCATTAATTATACTTTTATCTTTTGCTCAATTAATTAAAGCATTAAAATTTATTGAATCATTTAATGTAATTATTTTCTTCTCTAGTCTTGAAATATATAAATTCTCTGTTTCTTTTATTTTTTGTACTTTTATTAATTCATCTATTTCTAAATATTTTTTTCTTGATTTTTCATTATTTTTTAATTTTTCATATACAAAATCATATAAAACTGCTTCTATAATAGAACCTAAATAAATTATAACTGTGTGAATTTTTAATTCTAATAAAGATTCATCAATACCTTTATTTATTAAAATTTCTTCAGTATACATAAAATATGAATATGAAAAAAATAGATACAATGTATCTTTTGTATCTTCATCTTTTATAAATTCAAATAATTTATTTTTTTTTATATTTTCTAAGTAATCCTCCCTATAACATTTTGTAGTTTTATATCTCATCTATTAATTTTTACTCTAAATAAATCTTCAAAAGCTTTTGTTGTTCTCTCTAAACTTTCTGGATCAATTTTAAAAGTTTTATATTTATCTTTTTTCATATTAAATATAGTTATATTGTAATTCTTAAATTTATTATATTTATTTAAATATTTATTGCAAATTAAAAGAGTAAAAGTTGTTAAACTTAATTATTCTTTTCTTATTTCCACTTTTCAAATAACTCAGTCATTAATTTCTAAAACTTTTATTTTTAAAAATTCTTTTTTCTTTCATTCTCAAATTATTTTTAATTTAATAACTTCTTGTTTTTTAGGAAACCTTTCTAAAATATCTGTTAGAACATAGCTTAATGTTTCTCAATCATATTTATCTTCACTCCAACCTAAATCTGTACATTCAAAATTAAATAAAGAAACTGCTTCTTCTATTCTAATATCTGAATCTACCTCATAAATATTTGTACCTTTATTTTGAATTTCTTCAATTTCTTTATCTGTTTCATCTCTTATTTCACCAAAAATTTCTTCTATTACATCTTCTAGAGTTGCAATTCAAGCAACTCAACCATATTCATCTAAAACAACTGTCATCACTTTATGATTTTTTTGAAAATCTTCTAAAAGTTTATCTATTGGTTGATTTAAAGGGACTTTCATTGGCTTTATTAAATCTAGGTCTGATAATTGTATATTTTTATTTTCAACTGTTATCAAATCTCTAACAGTTAAAATATGAGTAATATTATCTATAGTTTCATTATATACAGGTATTCTACTATGAGTATGTTTTAAATAAAAATCAAGAGCTTCTTCAACTGTTGTATCATCTTTTAAAGCTTCTAATTTTACCCTAGGTGTCATAATTTCTTCAACCATAATTTCTCAAAATTCTAAAACATTTTTTAATTGTTTATGCTGTTTATATTCTAATCATCAAGTATTTTTTCACATATCAATAAATGCTTCAACTTCAGATTCAGAAACTTGTTCTTGTTTAGTTTTTCAAGTAAAAACTTGAATTAATTTTTCTAACAAAAAAACTATTGGAGTTAAAAGAAACATTAAAAATTTATAAAATTTTGAAACTGACAAAGCAATTGATTCAGAATTTTTTGTAGCAAAACTTTTTGGTGCAATTTCACCAAAAATAAGTAGTAATAAAGTAATAATTCAAGTAGCCAATCAAATTGCTAAACTTGCTTCCATTCAAGAATCTTTAGCTAAAGTAGTTGCTATTACAGTTGCAAAAGCAGCAGTAAAAGTATTTACTAAATTATTTCAAATTAAAATTGTGATAAGTAATTTATCACTTCTATCTTTTATATATCTAAGTTCTTTTGATCAAAATTTGCACTCCTTAACAAGAGCATCAATTTTATGTGAAGGTAAGCTCATTAAAGCTAATTCCGTACCAGAAAAAAATCATGATAATAAAAATAAAATTATAAATATTAGTATCGTTATCGGGTCCATTCTTTGTTTTTTAAGTAATTAATTAATAATATTTTATTTAGTTTTATTTTTTTGTAAAGGTTTTTTTGTTTTTTAACTCTAATTTCTTTTTATTTTTTCAAATCATTTCATTAAAATCTTTAATTAATCATAATAGGAAATAAAACATACTTATTCATACTAATAATCAAGCTAATCAGAAAAGATGTTCTGAGACTAATAATATTATAAAAGTTAAACTCATTGGAAGTTTTAAATAACTTGAAACTATTTTAGGATTAAGATAATATGCTTCTATTGTATGAATTATTAGAATTAATAAAATTATTACAGGAATAATCATAAAATCTCAATAAGTTATATATCATATCAGCATTATTGGAATTGATGATAAAATAACCCCTAAAACAGGTATAAATCACATTAAGAAAACAACCAAACCTAATGTTAATATATATGGAAAAGAGTGAATTTCTGGTGTAGAAAAGACAAATCATATTACTAATAATCAGATTACTGTTAAAATTGCATTAACAGAAGCTATAACTCATTGAGCTTTTAAAATTAATCAAAAACTTTTAACTACTTTCTCAAATAAAATTTTATATTCATCGTAAAAAAAACCCAAATTAGATTTTTTTATTTTTAATAAATAAGTATTTAATTGTTTTCTATCTAAAATAAATATTAAACTAAGTATTAAAGCTAATATAATTTTTAAAATTGAACTTCAAATAGTACTTAAAAAATTTATAGAATTCTCTTGTATAGACTTAAAATCAAAATCTTCTCAAAATTTTTCAATATACTCTGTCATATTTAAATTATCTTCTGGATCTATAATTATTAATTTTTGCAATAAATTTTCTTTAAAATCACTTATAGCTATAATTATTTTTACTGAACCTGATTTTTCTTTTAAAGCTTCTTCAGTTTGAATGAAAGTTAAATTTTCATTATATCTATCAACACTGTTAATAACAGAAAATTCATTAGTAATAGAATTAATTTCACTTTTAATATTTGGTATTATACTTGAAAAAAGATAAACTATTAATCAAATAAAGAGTACATATTCTATCAAAATAATTAACCAAACTGGCAGTTTATCAAAAAATTTTAAAAATAAATATTTTTTTGAAACACTACATGATTTTTCTTTTATATATTTAGCTATACTGAAAAATAAAAATGAAAATATAAAGGTAAGTAAAAAAATACCTAAAAAATCTTTAAATATAAATAATAAAAGTATTAATAAAACATAAGCACTTATCTTCTGAAAAGCCTTCTTATTAAAAATTAATTTTAACATTTTTGTAAATCCCCCCATTTTTTTTTTGAAAATTTAATTAATAAAAAAATCTATACTTTTATAGTATAGATTTTTTGGATTTTTGCAATGTTAGGTTTGGGATTTTTTTAAGAATACCTATTTACATATTTTTTCAATTTTCACACATAATTATTTTGTGCATGATTAGTTCAGTTATATAATCTAGCTATTTTTTCATAATCATATGATTTCATTGCAGAAACCATTCAAGGAGTATTTTTAAGGAAATTAGCAAATGCTTTTAATTGTTCTTTTTCAGAATTAGATCAAGTTTGAGCTTCAACAAATTCCTCAATAGTAGAATATCAAACTTTTTTATAATTAAATCACATTACCTGCATTCAACCATAACTTCTTGATAACATATTAGCCTCAGAGTTGGTAGGTTTTCTTCATTTATATTTCCATTTTCAATTCATATACCTATCAAAAATATGTTTTTCAAATCTAGGAAGAGCCTTTCAAAGTCATTTTCAAGAAGATTCATTCATACAAATAGCATATAATATATTTTCTGGAATATCTAGTTTTTTTGCAATATCATTAATTCAATCAATTTTTGAGAAATTTAAATATTCTCACATACTCTCTTTTTTAGTTATTTTAGATTCATCTATTCAATATTTCTTAGAGTTTTTTTCATAATTAGAAGAATCTAAATTATAAAATAACCTTAATGCAGAATTATCATCTAATTTATCATTGATTTTATTGTCTAGCTTATAGTATCCCCTTATTCTATCAAATTCAGTTAACATATTTTCTAAAATATATTCTCTTTTTTCTTCTGAAGTCTCTTCTAAAATATCTCAAAAAGCAATAAATGCAAATTCTGGATCAATTCATCTTAAACTTGCTTCTAATTTAATTAATTCCTCATTACTTAAGTTATTTTTTTCTAAATTAAGATCTATTCATAATTTTACTTTAATTATCTTATTTTCTTTTAATACATCTTCAGTACTTTGTAAATTAGAAATTGTAATATGTGTATCCTGATGAATTGTAAGTCTTTTATTGTTTTCTGTAAAGAATTCTCATAATTGTCCACTTCTAAAATAAACTACTCAATCTTTAATTACTGTTTTAACTTCTGCTGGTAATAATTGACCAGCTGTAGTATTTAAATAAATATCTTTATTCATTTTTTCTCATCAAAATTTGAAATCAAAAATTAATGAACTAACTTCTCAATCCATAATATCTTCAATATTTATTTTTTGTCTTGTACAAAGTTTAACTCTAACATCTCTAGGTAAAGATAATAATTTATCAAAACTTTTATTTTCATCTCAAATAAAGTTTTCAAAACTTTCTTGTATTTCTTTAGAATCAGATTCATCCCCTTCAAAATTATCTTGTTTTAAAGATTTTTCTAATTCACAAACTAATAATCTTCTTTCTTTTAAGGAATTTAATAAAGCATCAAAAGAATTTTCATAAAAAGAAGAATTTTCTGAAATAAATTTTTCTTTATCAATTTCAAATTGATTAATTCACTCTTCATTATCTTCAAAATAAGATACTTTTTGTCCATTAATAAATCAAAAAAAAGATTTAACTTTTTCCTTATCATTTTCATTTTCTATACTAGAAAAAAAATCTTTCATCTTAGTATTAACATCTTTATTAGTTTCTTCTAAACTATTTCTTTCTTCATGTGGTATAAATGTTTCAAAGCTCATATTTTTTTATTAATTATAAATTATAATTAAATAATAACATATAAATAAATATAAAACAAAAAAATCACTATTTTTTCTAATAAATTAGTGATTTTTTAATAAACTTGTAGGAAAATAAAATTAAAATAATCAAGTTAGGTACTGGTAAAATATAATTATTATGCTTGTACCGGACTTTTAATTAAGTCCAGTCAAGAGAAAAAATAGAATTTATTATGACTGAACTTGATTAAATTTTGATTTTACTATAAATTTACTAATTTTTATTTGCAAAAAAAGTATATTTAATATAAAATAAAAATACTAATAATTAATTAAAAAAATAAAAATGCTAGAAAAAGAAATAAAAATTTTAGAAATAGATAAGGAAAAATTATTTTCTGATCTGGAGGAATTATGAGCTAAAAAAACTTTTGAATGAATAATTCATGATGTTTATTATGATTTTCCAGATGGTGAAGAGTTAAAAATGGAAAAAAATAAAAGAATGTTTAGAATTAGAACAAAATGAGAAGAACATATATATACAATTAAAAGAAAAAGAAAAAAAATGTGAGCAGAAGAAGGTGCTATTATAAAAGATGAACATGAAACTAATATTACTAATATTGAAAGTTTTGCTAGAGTTTTAGAAAAATATTGAATGACAAAAACTAGAGAAAAGAAAAAACATAGAACAAGTTATGCTTTAGCTGGAGCTGAATTTGATATTGATACTTATGAAGAAATACCTACTTTTCTTGAAATTGAAGAAACTTCTAGAGAAAATATTAATTTTTGGATAAGAAAATTAAAACTTGAAAATCATGATATTTTATTATGAGGTTCAAGAAAAATATTTAAACATTACTGAGTTAAATATCTTAATTTTGATTGGAAAGATAAGAAATAACTTCATCAGTTTTAGTTGAATAACTAATTGATATAAAATCTATTTCATAAACTTGAGACAAAATAATAGAATGTAATCTTGAAGCAAGATTTAAGTCTATTTTTTTATTTGTATAAATATTATAAGATTCTTGCATAGTTTTACAAATATTCAAAGGGCTAAAGCCCTCTGTTGACAAAAATCCATTAATTTCTTGAAAAAAAATATAATCATTAGCTAACTCATCAGTTTTATGAAAAGAGTGTGGAATTAAAATTATTTCTGATTTGTTTTCTAAAAAATGTTTAATTATTTCTAATATATTTTTTTTATAATCTTTAATATTTTGCCTTCTTAAAGATAATCATATTTTTTTTCATTCTAAATTAATATTATTATTTTTTATAATATTTTTAATATTTTGTACGTTTAATTCTGATATTTTTAAGTCTGATATTAAATATTTTTTGTTTATATCCCCTGATAAGGGGTTGGGGTTATTTTTAAAATCTCTATCAGAAAAAACTGGGTCTTCTAATAACTCTATATTATTAAAATTTAGTTTTTGTAATAAATTAAAACTATATTTATCTCTAACTGATATTTCACTTGCACAAGAAAATATATTTTTAACTAAATCTAGATTTTTATTATTTTTGATATTTATTCACACTCTAAAAAACTCTACTTTTTTATTAAATACTTTAAAAATATTAGTTCTAAAAAGCCACTGTTTCAAAGGATTTCAAACAGATTGTAATTCATTATCATAAATAATTCAACCTCATCAAATAAATACTAAATCACTTTGTATAGTTATTTTTAAAAAATTTAAAAAATTAAAAATATTTCTAAATATATTTTTAATTTTTTTTATATCTATTGGAAAATATTCTATATATTCAACATTATCTGAAATATAGAAATTATTTTTTAAATCATAAGTAAAAATATTAAATATAATATCTTTTTTATCTATATTTAATTTTTTAGAATATTTTTCTTCTAATATTTTTATTTCATTTTTTAAAATCAATTCATCTCATAAATTTTGTGCTCAAATTGAAGCAAATACAGATATTTTCATAATTATTTTTTATTCCCCTCCTTAAAAAGGAGGGGCTAGGGGTGGTTTATTTTTATTTAATTTGATAAATATTTCATCTAGAAAAAATATTCTTAGAATCAATAGAGGTAATTGCTGGAAAAACTAAATCACATTTTCTTAATATTGCATTAAAATCAAGTTTATATTCACAAGGACAAGAAGTACAAACTGTATTTCCATAAATAAAAGTATTATATCATTTTTCTAAACATTTATTTAAAGGTACTTCAACAAATACATTTTTAATAACACATATTCATTCACTTTGACAAATATTTGGATTATCATTTGTACACTCATATCAATCTTGACAACTACAGTCATTTCAACAACTATTATTTAAGATAGGGCATCAATCATTTAATAAACTTCCTTTTACTCTAGGACATTTATCATCACAGTCCATTATTCAATCATTATCAGCATCTATTTTACATGAATCAAAATCAAGTACTTTTATAGTAATTGTAGCTTCTCAATTATTTCAATCTGAATCAGTTACAAAAAGAGTTACTATATAAGTTCAAGGTGTTTTAAAAAGATTTTTTGGATTTTTTCATATTCATTTTGTTCAATCTTTAAAATCCCATCTATAACTAAAATCTCAACTTCATCAATGTATAATTCATTCAAATTGTACATCTAATTCAACATTTCATATTATTGGATCAGCTTCTATTTGTA
Source organism: Candidatus Altimarinota bacterium (assembly GCA_030950465.1). GTDB lineage: Bacteria > Patescibacteriota > Gracilibacteria > BD1-5 > UBA6164 > CALLPO01. Next base: position 8,936 of record JAUZRO010000001.1, read on the forward strand.
CATTTAATCCATCTCCATCTCATTTAATAAAAATAGTTGAATAAGTTCTTCATTTTTTTCAACAATTATCTTCAACTTCTAATATTATTCTCCATTTTCATTTTTCTAAAAATTTATAATTTTCAATATATTTTCAAGTTTTTATAATTTCTGTTCAAGAATTTATATTATAAAAAGTCCATTTATAGTTTTCATTATCTATTCATTTTTCACAAACTCATCAAATTATAGAATCTAAATCAAATATATCTCATTGATCATCAATATTTTTATTTATAAAGTCTATTTTAAGGGCTAAATCTAATTCTTCTTCATTTATACAAGAGTTAGATTTTAAAGCAATATAAGATATTATTAAAAAATCTTCTTTAGAAATATGTTTATATGGATAAATTTTATTATTTATTTTTTCTAATAGCTTATATATTTTTTCATTTCAATTTTTATCAACCTCTTTTAATTCAAATTCTAAAGCCTTTTGTAAATATCAATAAAATGTGTAAACCTGTCATAAATTATCTTTAGCACTAACATCATCTGATAAATCTTTTGTAATTTCTCAAGAGTATATTTTTTCTATTACTTTTTTATTATCTTCAATTGTAAATATTCCAGAATTTCTTAAAAGTACTGCCAAAGCCTCATCTAAAGTAATTTTATTATCTATACAAAAGGGTTTCTCTCATTCTATAGATTCTTTTCATTCACATTGATATCAAGAACTATATCATTTAACATATCATAATTTATCACTTTCAGCTATACAATAAAAATATTTATTATCTTTAGATACATCATAAAAAGTTTGTGTTTTACTATGAGATTTTAATAATTCAAAATCTGTATTTGGGCTAATACACCTTTTACAACTAACTTCCATAGAAATTCATACAAATTCATCTCTATTTAAAAGTTTTTTTGGACTAAATTGTCAATCTTCATCAGGAAAAATCATTCCTTTATCATAAAGAGCTTGAAGTTCATAATAATATTTATAATTTTTATCTATATCAGAAAATACCTCTTCTACTGGTATAGAGGCAGAAAAAGTATTATTTCATAAAATAAATTGTGAAATAATTAGAACTAATATTATAAATAATTTTTTCATGTTTTTTTAGTTATTAACAGCATACATTACAATTCCAGCAGCAACTGAAACATTTAAACTTTCTTTTTGTCATCTCATTGGAATTATAACTTTTTTATCTGAAATATCAAGTATTTTTTGACTTATTCACTTAACTTCATTTCACATAACAAGACATATTTTTTCCTCTTTTATATTAAATAATTCTTTATAATCTATAGAATCTTCACATAATTCTACTGACCAAATTTTATATCAATCTTTTTTTAATTTTTCTAAAATCTCTCAAGAATTTTGAAAATATTCCCAATCTATAAATTTTTCTCATCCTAAAGCAGTTTTAGATATATCATTTCTAGGAGGATATGGTGTATATCCTGTTAAAAGTAATTTTTCAAAACCAGCTCAATCAGCATTTCTGAAAATTGCACCAACATTTTGCATACTTCTAATATTATCTAGCAATATTATTTTTGACATATCTTTTTAATTTTAAATTACTTTTTATTAACAACATTATACAAAAAAAATAAAAAATTCAACAAAATTAATAAAAAAAGAAAAATAACAATATTTAAAAAATAATAAAAAATAATGGCAAGTCTATTTTAGTTAAAAAATTTTTAAATAATAAAAAAATCTGCTATAATAATTAAGATATTTTTAAAAATAAATATAAAAACAAAAAAATGCTAGATATAATTATTGCATTATCAATTATAATAATACCTATTTTTATCTTATTTAAGGCCATAAGATTTAATGAGGATATTAAAAGGGCTAAAAATTTAGTTTTTTTAAAGGTGACTTTGCCTAAAAAAGAAAGTGATTTAGATGAAAAAAAAGAAACTACTAAAGACTTTAAAGAAATGATAGGTATTATGGAACAACTTTTTTCTTCCCTAAAAAGTATACATTCAAGTAAAATATTAAGAAAGATTTTATGACAAGATATCTTTTCTTTTGAATATGTAGCTTATGAGTGAGAAATATATTTCTATATGGTTATTCCAAAAAAATATAAATTTTTGGTAGAAAAACAAATAAATGGTTTTTATATTGATGCGGTTGTTGAAGAAACTCCAGAAATTAATATATTTAAAAATAAAGAATTTTCAGAATGAACTTATGTTAATACAGATAAAAACTTCCTTTATCCAATCAAAACTTATCAAAAATTAGAATCAGACCCAATTAATAATATAGCATGAGCTTTGTCAAAACTAGAAGAAGATGAAGCTGCTGTAATTCAAATTGTATTAAAACCAATTAGTGATGATTGGCAACATCATTCTACTAAGGAAAGTTGAAAAATAATGAGTGGTAAAAAATCAAATTTTACACTAAATCCATTTAAAATAATAGTAATATTAATTTCTTGATTATTTTCAAATCAAGATGAAAATAAATCACCTGAAAAAGACAATAATACTTCTGCATTAAGTCAAGAAAGAGCAAAAACTGTAGATGAAAAATGAGATAAAACTGGTTTTGAAACAATTATCAGAATTGTTGTTAGTTGAAATAATGAAACAATGGTTGAAACAGAGTTAAAAAATATTAAATCTGCTTTTACTCAATTTAATTATCCAGATTTTAATAAATTTTCTGGAACATTAAATCATATAAATAAATTTTTGATAAATAATTATAAAAAAAGATTTTTTAAAAAACCCTTTTATTTAAAAAAGATTATTTTAAATACTGAAGAATTAGCTTCAATATTTCATTTTCCACATATTAAATATAATAAAGTTCCAGAAATTAATTGGCAAAATTTTAAACTTGTAAAAGCTCCAACTAACCTTCCAAAAGAATGATTATTATTATGACATAATGTTTATAGATGAGTTTCAAAAGAAGTTAGGTTAAAATTAGAAGATAGATTTAGACATTTTTATGTAATTGGACAAACTGGTACTTGAAAATCTAGTATTTTTCAATCTATGATTAAACAAGATTTAGAAAATTGAGAATGAGTAATTGTTATTGATCCACATGGAGATTTAGCAAGAGATGTTATGAAATTTATTCCAAGAGAAAGAGCTGATGATGTTATTTATTTTGATCCATCAGATTTAGAGAGACCAATGTGAATGAATATGCTAGAAGCTAATAGTGATGAGGAAAAAGAGCTTGTAGCAATGGACTCATTAAATATAATGATAAAATTATTCTGAAATGAGGTTTTTGGACCAAGAATTCAAGATTATTATAGAAATGCTGTTTTAACTTTAATGGATTATCCTTGAGGTTGAGCAATTACTGATGTAGTTAGGCTTTTTACAGATCCAGATTTTCAAAAAGACCATGTTAGACATGTAAAAAATCCAATTGTAAAAAACTGGTGGGAAAAAACTTATGCTTCAATGTGAGCAAAAGAAAAAGCAGAAATTATTCCTTATTTTGCAGCCAAATTTGGTCAATTTATCACAAATAAAATGATGAGAAATATTATCTGACAAACTAAATCTAGTTTTGATGTAATGGATGTAATGCAAAATAAAAAAATATTATTAGTAAATCTTAGTAAATGAAGGCTTTGAGATATTAATTCAAAATTACTTTGAATGATGTTAGTTTCAAAAATTCAAATGGCAGCAATGAGAAGAGATAGAATTCCAAAAGAAGAAAGAAGTGAATGTTATTTATATATTGATGAATTTCAAAATTATGTAACTGATTCTATTGAATCTATTCTATCTGAAGCCAGAAAATATAGACTTTCATTAAATATTGCCCATCAATATTTAGGACAATTAGAAAGTTCTGATGCTATGACAAAATCCAGCCTAGACCTTAAAAAAGCCATTTTTGGTAATATTTGATCAGTTATGAGTTATAAAATTTGACCAGAAGATTGAGAATTTATGAGCAAATATTTTGCCCCAACTTTTTCAGACCAAGATTTAGTAAATATGGATAAATTCAAATGAGTAATCAAAATTTCAGTAGATAACCAACCCACTATTCCCTTCTCATTTATACCATTAAATATATATATACATAAATGAGACCCAAATATTGCAAAAGCATTTGTAGAACTTTCAAGATTAAAATATTGAAGAGATAGAGAATTTGTAAGTAAGGAGATTGAGTATAGAATTGGGAGTGTTTAGGGATCTATAGAAAACTAAAAGTAATTTAATTCATTATATTATAAAAAATGAAAAAGAAAAAATCATTAAAAAATAAGTCTTATACAAAATCCATTTTATTAAATATAATTTTTGGTGTTGATGAAGTATCAAATAAAAATGATTTTTCAAAAGAAAATATTAGGAATTATTCTTTATTATTTTTTATACCTCTTTTATTTATAATAATTATGACTTATTATAAATAAATATTTTGTTACTATCAAGCAAGGGGCTAAAGACCCTTGTTGGTGTACTAATATATATAATTATTTCTAAATATTTAAAAATTAATAGCTTTAACAAGGGTCTTTAGCCCCTTGCTTTTATTTTATGCTTGATAGTAACAAAAAAATTATGCAAAAAATTAAATTAGAATGAGGTTTTTGAAATAAAGAATTATTTTTAGAAATATGAAAAACTGAAAAAATAAATAATAACGTTGTAATAAATATCCATTGAGCATTTGGTGAAATAAATGAGAAATATAAAAAGTTCTGAAATAATTTATTAGAAAACAATAATTCTAATATTGTTCTATATTCTTCAACTAGATTAGACAATATTTTTGAAAATCTTGAATTATCTGAATTTGAAAAAAAACAAAAATTATTTGAAGGTAAAATTTTACAAGATGAAATTGAAGATTGAAAAATAGTGGTAAATTATATTTTAGAAAATTCTGAAAAATTATTTTGAATAAAAATAGAAGATTTAATTTTAACTATTAATTGAAATTCTTTATGATGAATTATTGCTTTAGAATTAGCAAATATATTTAGTGAAATAAAAAATATAAATATAGTTTGAACAGGTGCTAATTTAGATATTAAATGAACAAGTTTATTAAATTCTTATCCAGATTTAATTAGTTTAGCACAATTATTAGAAAAATTTAAATGAAATATTTTATTAAATTATGCCACTCAAGATATTGTATTTACTGAAAAATCCTTTTATTTATTTTATGATTTATTAAAAAATGCAAATAAATCAAAAATAAAATTTATATGAGTAGATCATTCTTTCAAAAAAATAAATTGAGAAAAATCAGAAATTCCTTATAACTATATTTATAAAAATATTGTAGAATTATTAAATTGAAATTTAATCTCTTGAGAAAAAGATTTTCTAAATATAAATAAAAAAGAAAATATAAAAATTGATGACAAATTATTAAAAAAATATTTTAAAGAAGATAAAGATTGATTTTGGGAATAAATTTTAAATAAAAAAAATTAATAAAAAAACCATTTAAAAAAATTGCATTATTCACAAAATATAATATAATAGATTTAACTTCATAACGTAATTCATTTTTGAAGATAAAAAAAGAGAGGCTCGTGACCTCTCTTTTTTGTTATTTATTCTTTTTAACTTTTTCTTCACCTTTTTTAATAGGTTTAGAATAGCCAAAAGAAAAGATTTCTCCTTCTTCATTTTTGAAGGACACATATATCTTCATACCGTAATTCATTAGGAAATAAAATGTTACTTCCCTTTTTTTGAAGATAACTTCCTCAAAATTTAAGGAAGCTATTTTATTATATATAAATTATATATAATTCAAGTTTTTTAGAATAAAACTTTATAAAAATCAAACTAAAAAGTAATCAAGTTCAGTACTAATAAATTCTAAATATAATGTTTGTACTGGACTTTTAATTAAGTCCAGTCAGTAAAAAAAGAAACTTTATTATGACTGAACTTGATTAAAATTAGATTTTCCTACAGCATTATTTGTATAAAAAAACCATTTAAAAAAATGGCTCCTTTCGTGATAGCAGGAAAAATCTAGAAAAAATAATAGCTATAAATTATATTATAATGCTATTAAAA
>JAUZRO010000010.1 GCA_030950465.1 Candidatus Altimarinota bacterium
AAAGTGAAGATGTATTAGCAAGGGTGGACACAAGGTTCACCCCTACAAATGCAACAGACTACACAGATAGATTTCCAAAAACAACAGGTAAAAAATTATGAATATTAACAGATATAAATAATACACCAATTCAAGAATTGCCAGAAATTAGTAATTTAAACTGAAATACTGGAAGTTGATATTTAGATTTAAAAGATGTATGAATAGAAATTTATAAATCAATAATATCTAATGAAGAAATAATAACTTGAAGTTGAATAAGTTTAGCTGGAGTAAATCCAATATGAAGTTGTAAAAGAATAAGACAAATAAAAGGTTCAAGTGATGATTGAGTTTATATAATAGATCCAGATTGAGATTGAACTTGATTTAAAGTTTATTGTGATATGACTACTGATTGAGGTTGATGGACTTTAGTTATGAGATGAAAATCTTGAAATACAACTTGATGGTCAACTGCTTTAGATTTAAATTTAGGAAATTCTTTAAGTGTTTGAGATACATTTAAGTTTTCTGATTATAAGATAAATAGTATAAAAACAATTGCTTATAGAATTCAAAAAAATCCTGAAAATGAACCAGATTATTATAATTTTTTTATAAAATCTTTATGTGAATATAATCATATATCTGTAGCAACTTGAGAATGTCAGAATTCATACTTAGATCAAGACTTTAACTCTTGAGAATGGCTATGAACTTGGGAAACAGTTACTCATATGTGAATATCTCAACAAATTCAGACCCCTAATACATGACATATTATTACAAATCATGCTAATAGTTCATGGCTTTTAACATCTTGAAGTTCAAGTAATACATGGTTAAATGCCTCAAATGGATGAAGTTTTAGTATGTGGGTTAAATAAAAAAACTCAAAAAACTTTTTGACAATTCAATATATTTAGAGTAAACTAGAAATATATTGAAAAAATAACTATTTTTAGAGTATGAAAGAACAAATAATAAGAAAACAATATTTAGATAAAATTTGAAAATTTTATAAAAAACCTCTAATTAAAGTAATTACTTGAATGAGAAGGACTTGAAAATCTACTTTTTTAAAACAAGTATTTACTAATTTAAAGGAAAGAGAATTTTTTTCTGAAAATAATTTTTTTTATGTAAATAAAGAATTACTAGAATTTGATTTTATAAAAGACTATAATGATTTAAATATTTTTTTTATTGAATGGAAAAATATAAATAAAATTTGAAATAAATTTGTTATATGAATTGATGAAATACAAATTATAAACTGATGGGAAAAATTTGTAAATTCAATTTTGGCTGAATATGGAGATAATATTGAAATATTTATAACAGGGTCTAACTCAGAAATGCTATCTAGTGAACTATCTACTTTAATTTCAGGTAGATATATTGAATTACACATTTTACCTTTAACATTTAAAGAATTTGTTAATTATGATCATATAGAAAAATCTATAGATAAATTATTTTTAAAATATATTAAATTTTGATGATTACCTTGAATAATTAATTTTTGAAATGATGAAGAAATAATTTATGAATATTTAAGATGAATTTATAATACTATTTTTGTAAAAGATATTTTAGCTTATAATTCTATAAAAAATTCTGTTTTTTTTGAAAAATTATATAAATATTTATTTAGAAATGTTTGAACTATATTTAATGCACAAAAAATTAGAGCTTATACCTCCTCAAATTCTGGAACTAAAATTTCAGTAGATACAATTATAAATTATATAAAATTTTGAATAAAATCTTTTATTATTTATGAAGTTAATAGATATATGATTAAATGAAAAAATATTTTTCAAATAAATAATAAATATTATTCTTGAGATATTGGTATAAGAAATGCACTTTCTTGATTTAATTTTAAGCAAGATATATGAAATATTTTAGAAAATATAGTTTTTTTAGAATTAAAATCAAGATGATATAATGTTACAGTTTGAATTTTATGAGATTTAGAAATAGATTTTGTTGCTGAAAAAAATTGAGAATTAATATATTTTCAAGTTGCTTATCTTTTATTAAGTGAAGATACAAGTAAAAGAGAATTTTGAAATCTACTAAAAATAAAAGATAACTGGCCAAAATATGTACTAACTATGGATGATTTTTTTGAAACAAAATATGAATGAATAATTCATAAAAATATTAAAGATTGGTTAATTGGGAAATAAAATAAAAAACTCAAAAAACTTTTTGACAATTGAATATTATTTCATATGATATGCAAGTAAAAAAAATTAAATATTAATTATAATAAAAAATGCTAGGTAAATTAAAGAAAAGAAAAAGATTAAGAGTTCATGGATTCTTAAAAAGAAGTGCAAGTGCTTCTGGTAGAAAAATTCTAAAAAATAGAAGAAGAAGAGGTAGGCACCAACTTACAGTTTCATATCCTAAAAGATATCAAGAAAGTAATGGTAAGGCTAAAATGCATATTATTGCTGGTGGTACTGCTAGAAAATCTCCTTTTGATGGTAAAGGTAATTATGTTAAAAGAAAATAGTATTTTCAACAAGGTGGCTTTAGCCTCTTGTTTTTTTTTAAACTAAAAATATGATAAAAAAACAATTTAGATTAAAAGAAAGAGAAGTAAGAAAGGTTTTATGAAAATCAAAACCTTTCTTTTCTAGTTGAATAGTTTTAAATAAAAAAATAAATAAAAAACCTTTTAATAGATTTGCTATAGTTATTTGATCTAAATCAGTTAATACAAACGTTACTAGAGTATTTTTTAGAAGAAAATTTTATGATAAAATAAAATTTTCTATTTTATTTTGAGATAAATATATAGAT
>JAUZRO010000100.1 GCA_030950465.1 Candidatus Altimarinota bacterium
CTTTAATATAATTAAAATTTCAAATATAATTTATTATATCAACAATATTTCTTTTTGATTTATCTGAATATATTATTTTATACATAATTCTTTTTCTTTATTTTGTACTTTTAATTCTATAGATTCCATCATCTCTTCCCAAGAATAATAAGCTCTTCAATAAGCTATATCTTCTCTTGCTTCTTTCAAATGTTTTTCCAACTCTTCCTGATTTGTAATTATTGTCATAATATTTTTAATTAAAAATTATTTTTATCTATTTTTAAATTTATAAATCATAAGTAATGATATTGTTTTTCAAACTAGTTCATATCTTATTTGATATTTATATTTTGATTCTATAATTTCTCTATCTCAGAATTCTATTTCTTTTCACATTTTTGGATTTATAAGTAGAAGTTCAAAAATATTTTCTATAGAATTTTCTAATTTTATATAATTAGTTATTCAAATATATTTTAAAATATCAGACATATCTAATATAAATAAATCTGTATATTCTATTTTATACATAATTCTTTTTCTTTTTTAATATTATTCATTTCTCTAATTTTACTTTTTACTTCTTCAAATGATGAATAAGTTCTTCCCTGAACAACATCTAATTTAGCTCTATGCAACCTTTCATCAAATTGTTTTTGACTTGTAATTATTGTCATAATATTTTTAATTAATAACTATAAACCTAATTGTGCTTTAATATCATCAATTTTACTTTGTTCTCATTTTTGTTTTTCTTTATTAGCATTTTCTGATTTATATAAATCACCTAATTGAATCCATTCTGATTGTTGTTTTTTTAATAATTTTTTAATATCATCTGGATGTTCTTTAGCCAAATCTCTAAATTTAACTCTTTCTTCTGTAAAAACTTTAGTTAATTCATCCCATTGAAATTGACTTAAAGTAGGTGAAGCATCAACTACTCTTTTTTTCTCCATAGTATTTAAACTTAGAGAATGTCTTAATAAATCAAGAAAATCTTTTGGAACAACAGCAACTCTTGGAGAATGTTTTTCTAATAATTCAAGAATTATTTTATCTACTTCTTTCTCTGTTATATCTATAATTGCCATAATAAAGTTTGATTATTTTATAATATAAGTAAATTATAGTTATATTTTAAATTTTGCAAAACTTTTTTTATATTTTAAAAAATATTATATAAATATGTCAATATTTAAGAACCAATGAGTTGTTTTAAAAATAAAAAAATTAGAAGAAAAAAATATATTATACACTATATTAAGCTCTGATTATGGAAAGATACTTTGTAATAAAAAACTTAATACAAGAGAAAAAACTCTTGATTTAGGTTATTTTATAGATTTTGAAATAGATGTAAAACATTGAGTTAATATTTTTAATATTAAAAATATTCAAATATTAAGTGAG
>JAUZRO010000101.1 GCA_030950465.1 Candidatus Altimarinota bacterium
GATGATCTTGAAAAATAAAGTGAAAATCTAAAAAAAATCTAAAAAATATATTAAAAAGTTCAATCTGCTTAAACCATGCTTCTTTTGATAAAATAGGTATAAAGTAGTATATTTTTATGAAAAGTTTTGAGAAGGTGAGAAATTTAGCTACACAAAAATTTTTTGTAGTAAATTCTCAATCTGCTGAAACTGGTATAAATCATTATCTGCAATTTATTGGATCTAAATCTGTCCATAAAAATCCATAATGATTTTCATCTGCTTCATATCATTTTCATCCAGCTTTTGCTATTTTTGTAAGTTGTGAAAAAACTACTCCTGTTCATGTTACATATTCTGAACCTTTTAAATATGATTTTAATTCTAAATCAACTACATCTGATATATCTAAATATCAACTTCAAGTATTTCAGTTTAAATTACTAATTTCTGGCAATTCTTGAATTGGAGTATTATTTATATCTGTTAATATTCATAATTTTTTACCTGTTGTTTTTGGAAATCTATCTGTATAATCTGTTGCATTTGTTTTAAAAAACCCCAACCCCTTATCAGGGGCTCTTAAAATTACAACTACATCTTCACTTGGTTCTTCTAAAAAAGCTAGAAGTTGAAAATATTTTTTATTCTTAGTTAAATAATAACTAAAATAATTTTTATCTTTTGGATCCAATCAGCTTTCTGTATATTCTATTGTTTCTAGAACATTTTTTCAGATATATCATTGATAAGCTATTAAATCACTTCCTGATTTAATATCTATTTTGTCATCTGGAATTGGTAGTGATTTTTTTGTTCTGTATAGCTCTAAAGCATCACTCATTGATTTAAGTTGTGCTTGTCTATTCACATCTCTTGTTCAAGCCAAATATCAGCTAAAACTTACAAAACCAACAGTAGCCAAAATTGCTAAAATTGTAATTATGACAATCAATTCTACTAGTGTGAAGGCAGCAAAAACCCTAATTCCCTTATCAGGGACTTTTTTATTTATAGCCCCTGATAAGCGGTTGGGGTTATTTATTTTATTTTCCATAATTTTTTCATTAATTGTTAAAAACTAATTCTAGTTTTCATTGTATCAAAAAAAAAAAACAATTTAATTTTGAAATAATTTATTTTTTGGCTCTTCCTTAAATCAATTAGGTAGAATATCTATTTTACACTCACTTCAAAATCTCAAATACTTAAATAAATCATAGTCTTAAAATTCTCAAAATTTCTAAATCATCTAGCTCTTCTTTTAATAGTTTGAAT
>JAUZRO010000102.1 GCA_030950465.1 Candidatus Altimarinota bacterium
TTCTATTATTCAAACTATTAAAAGAAGAGCTAGATGATTTAGAAATTTTGAGAATTTTAAGACTATGATTTATTTAAGTATTTGAGATTTTGAAGTGAGTGTAAAATAGATATTCTACCTAATTGATTTAAGGAAGAGCCTGAATATTTTAATAGATTGAAGTAAAATTTGAATTATTATTATGTTTTGATTATGATTTTGAAGTAATATTATCAATATATGAGAGTTTGTTTCTTTAATGTCTGTTATTTATATTCTTGATCAAATTTTTAAAAAATCAATTGCAACATATATAGATTTTACAAAAATAATAGTTAATGTAGAAAAACTTTGGGACTTCTTTGATAATACCCCAGAAATGAAATGATATGATACTTGAAAAGAATTTGAATATAAAAATTGAAAAATAGAAATTGAAAATTTAACTTATTGATATAGTGAAAATAAATTAGTTTTCAAAAATTTTGATTTAAAATTAAAATGATGAAAAATTACAGCATTTGTCTGAAATAGTTGAAGCTGAAAATCAACATTAGTAAAATTAATAGCTTGATATATCAGTTCTAATTCTGGAAATATAATTATAGATGAACAAAAAATAGATGAAATTAGTTTGAAAAGTTATTATAAAAATATTGGTTATTTAACACAAGATCCAAGTGTTTTTGATGGAACAATTTTGAATAATTTAACTTATGCAATAGATAGAGAACTAAAAAAATGAGAGTTAGAAAATATATTAAAACAATCAAAATGTGAGTTTATTTATGATTTAGAAGATTGAATAAATACAGAAATATGAGAAAGATGAGTAAGGCTTTCTTGAGGTCAAAAACAAAGATTAGCAATTGCTAAAATATTTTTAAAAGATCCAAAAATAATAATTCTTGATGAGCCAACTTCTGCACTAGATAGTTTTTCAGAGGAACAAATCACATTTGCAATGCATAATTTATTTAAAAACAGAACAGTAATAATTATTGCTCACAGATTACAAACTGTAAAAGATGCAGGAGATATAATTTTATTTGAAAATGGAAAAATAGTTGAGAGATGAACTCATAAAGAATTAGTTGACTTAAAGTGACAATATAATAAAATGCTAGAGTTACAAAGTGGTTTTTAGAATAAATAATAGAATAATTAATCAAAAAATGAAAAATTTAAAACAGGAATTAGAAGAAAGAGCATTATTATTTCAAAATTCAAGTGAGGATTTATTTGAATTATATAATAATTGAGGGGAATCTTTTTATGTGGGGTATGATCCAACAGCAGATAGTCTACATTTAGGTAATTTTATTGGTTTTATGGCAGGTGTTCATTTTATGAGAAGGCAAAATAAATATTTTGCTTTAATTTGAGGTGCAACAGGTATGATTTGAGATCCAGGTTGAAAGGATGCGGAAAGAAGTTTTTTATCTAAAGAGGATTTACAACATAATGAAGATTCTCTAAAAATTCAAATATGAGGAATATTTGAAAATTTATCTGAAATTACAGGAGAAAACTTTGATTATGAAGTTGTTAATAATAAAGATTTTTTTGAATGAATAAGTTATCTTGATTTTTTAAGAGAAGTGGGAAAATATGTTACAATAAATAAAATGATGTCTAAAGATACTGTGAAAAAGAGAATTGAAGATCCAAAACAATCAATTTCTTATACAGAATTTTCTTATATGTTATTGCAAGGTTATGATTTTTATAGATTATTTTCTGATAGAAATGTAAAACTTCAAATGTGATGACAAGACCAATGGGGGAATTTGGTAACAGGTTCAGAGTTAATTAGAAAAAAAGTTGATGGACAAAGTTATGTTGCAACTTGGCCATTAATTACAGATTCAAGTGGTAAAAAATTTGGTAAATCTGAATGAAATGCAATTTGGTTAGATAAAAACAAAACATCTCCTTATGAAATTTATCAATATTTTATGAATTGTGAAGATGTAGATGTTGATAAATATCTAAAAATATTAACTTTAATTGAAACTGAAGAAATAAATGAAATAGTAAAAAATCATTTAGAAAATCCAGGAAATAGAGAAGGTCAAAAAAAATTAGCTTATAGTGTTGTTGAAATCATTCACTGAAAAATAGAAGCTGATTTAGCTATAAAAATATCTGAATTTATGTTTGGCAAATGAAATAAATTAGAAACTTTAAAAACTTTAAGTTTAGAAGAATTAAAAACTTTTCAAAATGCAATGTGAGGTTTTGATTATATTTCAGAAAATTTATTTGAAACTATAGTAAAAGCAGATTTAGCTAAATCAAATTGAGATGCTAGAAATTCTGTAAAAGCAGGTGCAATTTATATTAATGAAGAAAAAATATCTGCTTTTGATTTTGAAGTTAAAAATAGTTTTATAGATAATAAATTTATATTTATTAGAAAAGGGAAGAAAAATTTGAAATTAATATTGAAATAAAAAAAATCATTTTTAAAAATGATTTTTTTTTATTTATCCTTTATTAAAGAAAAACTTATATAATTTTTCTTCTTTATTTTGTAATTCTATATATCAAACTTGAACTTTTTTCATATCATTAACAAGTTTTTTTCTAAAAATTTCTCTACTTTGATTATCTAATTCTTCATTATGGTATGAAGATAGTGAGTATGAAATATCTGATAAGTGTTTAGCAAATTGATTTCTATATTTATTAATACTAACTTTTTCTGAAAAGTTAATAAATAATGTTGCAATTGAACCATTGTAATACTCTTCTCATTTTAAACCTTTTATTTTAGTATCATCTAATAAAATAATATTTTTGTTTATAGAAAAACTTTTTATAGATTGATGTACTTGTTTTCATGTAAGAAAAAACTCTTCTTTACTTAATTTTACAGTTCTTAATTTATTACTAGAATTTGCTCATAATATATCATCTATAAAATCATCTACTTGTTCTTCATTTTCATTAATAATTTCTTCTTGTGAAATATTATTATTATCTTCATTAATTTCATTATTAGGATTTTCTGATGCTGAAGTTAAATCAATATCTTCAGATTCATCACCCTCTGCTTCAATTCCTTCAAAAATTTCATCTACAACTATTTCAGTTTTTTTATCATCTTCAAAGGCAATTTTACAATTTAGTGCATTTTTTTTAATTTTATTTCATTCTTCATCCAAAATATAATAAATAGCTCATTGGTCACAACTTATTTTATTATCTACCATATACATCCAAGCTGGTTTATGTAGTATTTTTATATCTGTGTGAGTTAATTCATGTTTATAAGGCCAATTTTTTAACATATCTTTTGTCACAATAAACTCTTTTTTTTCTTCTGTAATTCCTTCTTCAGCAGAATATACTGAATTTCATATACTTGATATAAGAAAGAATAATGTAATTATAGAAACTAATATTTTTATATTTGTCATACTTTTTATTTATTAATGTTAAAATACTATATTAGTTTATCACATAAAATATTCTAAAGTCAAATATTATACTAAATAAAAAAATATAAATAATTATTATTTATATTT
>JAUZRO010000103.1 GCA_030950465.1 Candidatus Altimarinota bacterium
CACTTTTTTTAGTCATTTGTTTGCTTTAATTAAGTATTTTCTTATACTTTATTATATACATTTTTTGAAAAAATCGAGTTTCTAATGTGAAAAATTTGCGAAGAAAAAAAAGCACTTTTTCAAAAGTGCTTGATAGTAACCTTTTTTATTAGTAAAAAAGTATATTTTGTCTAGAAAACAATACTAAAAAAGGCTCTTTTTTTGAAAAGACAGCCATTCAGAGGCAAAATAATTCAGAATTATAATGTGGGCAAATAAGAGGATTAATTCCTGTATATTTATATTTTCTAAATCTTCAAGTTAAAGCTGTAAGCATTTTTTTAGCTTTTCAAAAAAGCTTATCTAAAATAGTTTTAAAAAAAGCTGAAATACGATTAGCAACTAATCAATAATGCCTGATTTGATGATTATACCTTTCAGGAATGTGTTGAATTAATAGTTTAATGAAATCAAAAATAGATAGAATATTCTAAAATTTTAGCTTCTGAAATAACAGGTCTACGTGAATAACGGCCAATATATCAAACAGTATGAACCATATCAATTTTCTCTAAACTTAAGTGTGTATACCAGTTTTTAGAATACAATGATTTTAATATAATCTTGCTCTCTCCATTCTCATTTTTCAGTTAAACCTCAAGCAGATGAGGTGCCCCTTGAAAGTAAACATTTGGACATTGATAAATTGTACAACCTAATTTTTCAGTATCTCTACAAATAAGCATCTTATTAATATTATCTTCTATATTAGAATTTAAATATTCTCAATGTAAAGATTTAAATTCATCATAATTATCTTCAAAAATTTGTTTTATTGTTATATTTCAGGTAAAATTTTCCATATCTTTTAAGTTTATTAGTAGAATTTAAGATTTATATTAAAAAAGTATCAAAAAGCCCAACTATATTAACATATAGTTGGGCTTTTTGTCTAATTTTTCTGCGGAGCAGTTATGTTCTAATTTTTCACTAAATTCTTCAAAAAGTAATAATCCTGCAGTAGCTACCCCTTGAGGGTATTTCATGTAATTTCTCATCATTCAAAATTAACTGATATTTTCTTGTTAAATTCTAATTTTTTTGTATTATTCATAGTAGCATAATTTAGTTTTAAAATAAACTTGTAGGAAAATCAAAAATTATGCTAAAATTTTATGAAGATTTTGTAAAGCTGAACAAATTTGCAAAGCCTTATGTTTTAAATTTAATTTAACAGTTCAAAAAGAACCTATAATTCTATTTCTTAGCTTATTTG
>JAUZRO010000104.1 GCA_030950465.1 Candidatus Altimarinota bacterium
TTTGTTTGAAAAAACTTGAAATTTAGATGGTATTTTTCCTGCTATCACGAAAAGAGCCGCCTTTATTTGAAAAGTTTTTATAAAAAAATTATGCCATTTTAGTAAATTATTCTGTAAAAGTAAAGACTTATCTATTGTAAAGGAAGTTTCAATGGATATGGCTAACACAATGAGAAGAATAATTTTAGAAATATTTCCAAATATTGTTCAAGTAATTGATAGATTTCATGTAATGAAACATGTTTTAGAAGATATGTGAGCCTTAATTTCTAAAAATAAAACAGAAATTAAAAAAGCTCATTTTGATGAACAAGAAAGAGCCAAGATTGAGAAAAGACAAATAAAACATCAAAAATATTCTAATTGAGAAACACTTTTAGAATTAATATCAAGATGAAGATATCAATTTTTAAAAAGAAGAAAAGATTGGAATTATGAACAAAAATTAAGATGGGATTGCTTTGAATTAATTCCACAATTATAAGAAATTTCTGCTATGTATAAGGCAATTGAAGAAGTTTTTGAAATTTATGATTTTTCATCTTGTAAAAAAATAGCAAGAAAAAGATTTGAAAAATGGTTTATTAAAATATCTAAATTAGATTTTATTACTGAACTTCAAAATTCAGGAAGACTTATTAAAAATCATTTTGATAGAATTTTAAATTATTTTAGAAGTAGATTAACAAATTGATATGCAGAATGATTAAATTCAAGAATTCAGAGAATTATTTCTAGTTCAAGATGATTCAAAAATACTAATTTTATGATTTATAGAATTATTAAAATTTTTGGATAATTTTTCTACTCCACTGATTTTTAGGTTATGCCGATTTATTTCTTTTAAAGAAATATAATTATCACCTTCTAATTCATTAAAAAAATCTAATTTTTCTTTTGAATAAATTGTATTATATTTTCTACTAGGGAATATAGTTTTTAAAAACGTACTCCACTGATTTTAAGGTTATGCCTAAATATCTTTAAAACAAAAAAAAGCTTTACAAATTAGTATTGTTGTTTTTAGTTATATTAAAATCATAATATTTTTTTAGCTTCTTTTTCTTTAATTCAATTATTTATTAATTTTATTAAAGCATTTTCCATTCATTTTTCCATTCATTTTTCCATTCACTCTAAAAGTCATTCTTTTCTACCTTCTTCTAATCCTTCTTTTAAAGCTTGGTTTCTATTTGATAAATCTCTCATTTCCCACCATTGCATAACTTCTACTTCTCTTTTTGTGAAATTAGATTCTTGAACTGTTTGATATGCTTCTAATATTTCTTCTATCCTATTTTTTGGTATTTCTCATTCTTCTGCTATTTTTAAAAAATATATCCATTGATCTATTATTCAATCTAACTCACATTCTGTTTTATTAAATTTTTGTAACTCTATAAAATGGAATTCAAAATCTTTC
>JAUZRO010000105.1 GCA_030950465.1 Candidatus Altimarinota bacterium
ATTTAACTTCTTTTATGTACCAAGGTTCTTTTAATCATAGTGCCTGTAAAAATAGTTCTTTTTCCATTTGATTTTTATTATATTTTAATATATTATATACAAAAATTAAGTTCTACCTAATTGATTTAAGGAAGAGCCTAAAAAATGCTTCAATTATAACTGAAAACTCTGGATTAAATCAAAGATTAGAATTAGAAAATATTGATTTAAATATTATTTGAGAAGATAATATTAATTATAAAAATATAGATATAGTTTCTGATAATGAAAACCTATATTTAAAATGAGATTTTTGAGATTTGGAATGAATATCTGAAAAAATATTAAGTGTTTTAAAAGAATGAAAATATGCTAAAATAGATAACTCTAAACCTATTTTAGAAATTATTTGAAATTTTAAAAATAATGAATTAATTAAAGAATTAATTATTTGAATGACAACTTCAAATCCAGAAGCTTATTATACAGATAATAAAACTATGGAAAAATCATCTGAAACTTTAAAAACAGATTATTTAATAAATTTTGTTTTTAAAGATTGAGAATATAATGAAACTACTAAAAAAACTAGTTTAGTTTTTAATGAAAAACTTTGTACTTTAACTCCTGTTATAACTAAAAGTTTATGAGAAATTTACCCTATGTTCAGGAAAGAATTATCTAAAGAAGAATGTGTAGAAGCTTTAAAATGAGCAAATCAATTTTTATCTTTTGTAAATATTTATAAAGAAGGAGATTCTAAAGCAGGAAGTTATAAATTTGTAATTAATCAAGGAAGTGCTTTGGATATTTCTGTAGATTATAAAAACCATATTATTGATACTTGGGCTTTATCTCTGTCTGAACCTACTGGAAAAATAATTATTAGAGCAAATTGAAATACTGAAAAAGTTTTATCAAGTTTAGTAAAAATAAATATAGAAGAAAATTGAATAAAAGCTATTTGAGAAATAAAAGATTGAGAATGAAAAATAGTTATTTCAACAGAAGATAATTCTCAATTTGAATTAAATTGATTTTTAGAGTTAGCTTGATATAGATTAAAATCTTATGAACTAAATTGAAACACTAAAAATTGAGATATAAAATTAGCTTCAAAAGCTAATTTGGAAGAATGAGAATTAAGTATTATTTATTGAAAAGATTATAACTTAAATATTAATTATAAAGATAATGTTTATAACCTAGATTTAAAATCTAAAGAAGTAAATGCTAACTGAAAAGCTGATAAAAATAAATTAACTTTTAATTTAGATGCTAAAAACTATTCAGGAAAGCAACTTGCTAAAATTGATTTAAATGCAGATTATTCAAGCCTTTTAAAAGCAAATTATGATTTAGATGCAAATATTAATAAATTATTAGTGTTAAAGTCTAATTGAAATTTATCTGATAAAATTCTTAATATAGATTTAACAAATTTTAGATATAATTGAAATAAAGATACTTCTATAAATTTAAAATCAAATTTTAATAAAGAAGAAATAAATTTAAATGCTATTGAATATAGCTATAATTGAGATGAAAGAAGTAAATTTAATTTTGATTATAATAAATGAAAAATTAAATGAGATTATACTGAAAGATCAAAAAAAGAATATGTTTATGTATGAAATTTTAAAAATTTATGAGAATTTGATTTAAAAGTTGAATTTCCAAGAGAAGATGCTTTAATAAAATTAATTTGAAAAGAAGAAAATGATGTTTATAAATATAATTTAGATGTTACTTTAAAATGAAAAGAATTTGCAAAATGAAATGCTGAATTAAAAATTGAAGATAAAAAAATTATTTCAAACTGAAATTTTAAATCTGATGAAGAAAAATTTGAAGCAAATTATAATTTTGAATTTGATTATAGAGAATGAAAAGCAGAATATGTATTGCCAACAGATTTTAAAAAAATAGATCTAAAATTATCTGATCTATTAGTTTTACCTAATTTTGAAGAAATTGCTAGATATGATATTAATGCTTGAAAAATTATAGCTATAGTTTGAGGTATTTGAATTTGAGCTACAGTTATTTTTAACCAACAGTTAGAAAAAGCTAAAGATTCTGTGAGAATTAATAATATTTCTATTTTTGATTGAGCTTTGCAACAATATTATGCTGATAATTCAGAATATCCTAAAAAAGAAAACTTTATAGATTCTATAAAACCATATACTTATAAAATTCCTAAAGATCCTATTAACTCACCTTCTCAAAACTTTTCATAAAAATATACTACTTTATACCTATTTTATCAAAAGAAGCATGGTTTAAGCAGATTGAACTTTTTAATATATTTTTTAGATTTTTTTTAGATTTTCACTTTATTTTTCAAGATCATCAA
>JAUZRO010000106.1 GCA_030950465.1 Candidatus Altimarinota bacterium
ATTAAAAATCAACAAAAAAAGAGAAAAAAGTTTATTTAAAACTTTTCTTCTCTTTTTTATATGTTTTAATAGCATTATAATATAATTTATAGCTATTATTTTTTCTAGATTTTTCCTGCTATCACGAAAGGAGCCATAAAAAAATGAAAATATTAAAAATAAATTTTTGCAAAAGTCTATAACTTTTTTCAAAAAAGCCTTTACTATTGTATTTAAATTATTAAACTTAATTTTAAAGTATTTTAAAAAATAATCATAAAAATATTATGAGAAATATAAAAAATAAGGCCTTTACACTAGTTGAACTACTAGTAGTAATTACGATTTTAGCAATTTTATCTGTGGTTGCTTATGAAAGTTTTGGATGAGTTACAGATAAAGCACATAATGCTACAAAAACAAGTAATTTTACAGCAATTGCAAATAAAATAGGATTATTTAAAACAGCTGAAAATTATTATCCAATGCCTCAAACAAGATCAGATGAAAATTTATGGGGTTATGATAAAGATGAAGAAGCTCAAGTAAGTAATACAATTAAAGTTGAATATGATGAAGCTGAAATAAAATCATTAACTTGAGCTATAGCAAGTCATAAATGAGGTTGAGTAATTTATTGAACAGGAACTTGGGCAATTGCTTGAACAACACCAAAACAAATTGGTGCAAAATGAGTTATTTGAATACAATGACAATTTAATAAGAAATATTTAACTAAGCCTATTTATGATAATCAATTATGAGATATAGAGTTTACTTGAGATGGTTCAAAGATGATTGATTACTGAATTGGTAAATTTGTTTATGCTGTTTATTCAAGAGCTTCAGTTCCAGCTAACTGGAATACAACAGGAACAACAGGATCTTCATTTGAATTAGCAGCAACTTTAAAAGTTATTGATTGAGAGTGATATATAACAAAAATTGAATGAACTTATAGTAATGACTTATTTTCTTGAACAGATGCAGATAAATATCCAGTAACTTTATTATGATTAGAAGATAAACAAAAAGATTCAAATAAAGCTACAACTGAAGTAAATCAATGAATTCCATACCCTATAAATAATTTTTCACAATAAAAAAAATCCAAATTTGGATTTTTTTTATTACATTTTTTCTGGCATTTCAATACCTAAAATCTCAAAAGTCTCTTTCAAAGTTTTTGCAAAACTATCAACTAAGATTAATTTTAATTCTTTATATTCTTCATTTTCTTCATCTTTCACAGAAACATTATTATAAAAATTAGAAAATGCTTTTGTTAATTCATAAGCATATTCTGCTATTATATGTGGATAATTATTTTGTGTAGATTTTTCTAAAATAATGTTAAAATTCATTATTTTTTTAGCTAAATCTATTTCTGATGAACTTTCAAAAGAAATGTTCTCATCCCCTTTATGAAAGGGGATTATAGGGGGATTTTTATTGGTTAATTCTTTTTCATAACCTTCTTTTTCCAAAATTCTAATTGCTCTAACATAAGCATATTGAATATATGGCCCTGAATTTCATTCAAAACTCATGAATTCATCCCAGTCAAAAATTATATCTGATTCCCTGTTTTTCTTTAAATATCAATATTTTATTGCTCCAATTCATATTTTTTTAGAAAGTTCTTTTAATTCTTCTCATTTTATATCATCTCTCTTTTCTAAAATAATTTTTTCTGCTTTACTTTCTGCTTCATCTAATAATTTATCTAATTTTATAATTCTTCATTTCCTTGTAGACATTGCTCAATCTTTTAAACTTATAAATCAATTATAAGCATGAAATAATTCAACATTACTCCCCTCCTTACTAGGGAGGGGTTGGGGGTGGGTTAGCCACCCTGCTTTTTCAGCTATTAAGAAAGCTTGTCTTAAATGCAATTGTTGTCTTGAATCTACAAAATAAATAATTTTTTCTAAATTCCAATTAGATTTTCTATATTTTATAGCTGCTAGGTCTGAAGCTAAATATCAATGAGTTCAATCTCTTTTTTGTAAGATACAACTTGAAAGTTTTTCTTCTTCTGAAAAATGCACTCAAATAGATTTTGTTCAATCTTCATTTTGAGTAATACTTGCAATATTTTTTTCTAATAATTCATCAACTATATTTTTCATAGAAAATTCTAAATCAGGATAATTTTCCATTTTTGGTAAATGTAGACCTTCATAAAAACTTTCTCAAATATTAAAATCAGGTTTAATATTCATTCTTCAAAGTTGAACATTCATAGCTTCAATACTCTCTTTTGTAAAACTTGCCCAAAGTTTTATAGAATCTTTATCTCAAGATGCTAATTTTTTAAATTCATTTCTAATTTCTTCTTCTAACTCTGTATTTTTTTCTGCTTCTGCTGTAATTTTAATATATAATTCTAATAAATGTTCAACAGCATTTTCTTTTAATTTATTTTCATTTCACCAGTTTTTGAAAGCTAAAATCAATTTACCAAAAATTATTCCCCAGTCTCAAATATGAGAATCTGAGATTACTCTATATCATAATTTTTTGTAACAATTAATCATTACTTGTCCTTGATTTGGTGTGCACATATGTCCAATATGCATAGGTTTTCAAACATTTGCTCAAATATAATCTATATAAATTGTTTTATTATTAGGTTTTAATCCCTCCCCTTTCGTTTCACTTCAGGTACTCCCTTTTAAAAAGGGAGATAATTTAATGTAGTCTAAAAATTTTTCAGTAAAACTATTTTTATTTACTTTAATATTCAAATATGGTCAAGCAACTGAAGTGCTTTCAATTATATTGTCAACAGAGGGCTTTAGCCATTTGTTTATTTCTTCAGCAATTTGAACTGGATTTTTCTTTAAATCTCTAGCCAATAAAAAACAACCAAAAGCATAATCTCAAAGTTCTTTTTTTGGTGGATTTTCTAATTTTATTTCTTCTAAATTTAAATTATAATTTTCTTTAATTACTTTTTTTAATAGGTTTTGTATTTCTTGTTTCATTAATTATATTTTAATTATTTAATTTAAGCTTACTATATTTAAAAAAAATAAAAATTCAAATTTTAAAAATTAACTATTTTTTCATATTTCCATAAATCTGCTCAAGTTTCTGATTTTTTTCATTTAACTAATTTAAATCATAATTTTTCAAAAAAATCTTTTTCTTTAGAATATGCAAAAATAATTTTATTTTTTTTAATTTCTTCTCAAAGTATTTTTCAAATTCATCAACCACTTTTTGAGGAAAATAAATTTTCTAATAATTTTCATTTTTCTAAAACTCAATTTAATTCAATTTCATAATTTCATAAATAATATCATCATAAAATTGTTCATTCTAATTCTAATATTTTATAATTATTAGATAATTCTAATAATTCATCTTCACTTCTCTTTTTCCATTTTTTATTATAGAATTGTTTTTTATATATTTGCTTAAATAATTCTAAATTATTTAAATTTTTAAAACTTGCTTTTTCTAAATCTATAAACATTGTTCCAGAACCAAATCACTCTAATTCTTCTTTTATTCACTTTAAATTAGTCAAAGTAACTTTAGAATTTCAATTATCTAATAATTTATCAATTTCTTTTAATTTATTAAATAATATATAATTTTCTTCTATATTAATTTTTATTTTTTTATGTTCTCAAGAGATAATTTTCTTAAGATTTTTATGAGAAATAAATTCAATCTGTTTATTTTTAATATCTTGAATTTCAAAATTTTCCTCTAATATCAAAATATTATTTATTTTTTGAGAAATTTTACTATCTTCTGAAAAAAAATCTTTTTTTCCATTTATTTTAAAAATTTCTTTTCAATTTTTATCAACTAAAATGATATTAATATCTTCTTGTTTTAAAAAAAATATATATTCTAAAAAAGCTTTAAAACTACTATTTTCATCAAAATCTTTTCAAATTTGTAAAACTATAGTTTTATTTTTATAAATATCTAAATATGGTGTATTTTTTTGCATTATATATTTTTAAAAAATAAAGTATTAAAAAAAACTTGTTGAGAATTTCTCAGCAAGTTTTTATCTAAATATTATATTAAAATATCAAAACAGAGACATTATGAGAATTTTTCAAAAAGTCTTCTTCTTCTGATTATTTGAATATTATTTAGCATATTTTTATTATTAATTTTTAGAATTGCTTATATTATTATTGATTTTTGGTTTTTTGTCAAAAGATTTTTTAAATTCATTTTCTAATACATCCTTTTGTTCACTTAATTTATAGAATTTATATTTTATAAATAATTTTTCTAATGGTCAAATTAAATCAGTAAAAATATCATTTATAAATATAATTTCTATTCCATTTTCATTTATTTTTTTATCATAACCACTAACTAATACTGCAATTCAATCTTTATATGCAGTTCATCATCATGTTCATAAAGCAGCTCCCATTACCTTTTTAGTTTCTTTTGATATTTCAAATGGTGCTGTATATAATTTTTTATTAGGATCTATTCCTTTCTCTAATATATTCAATAAATTTTTTAATTGATTACTTTTAGATATTCCATGAGAATCAAAAAAAGTTCCTATATCTCATGAAATTTGTTTAAAAATATAATCATTTCCTTCTTTATCAACAAGTATTCCTTTTGATACATCAAACATTTCATCATATAAACTATTTTTTTTTGAAAAATAAACTTTTTTATAAATACTGTTTATATTTTCTATTAATTTTTCTTTTTCTAATTCATTTGGTTCAATCTTTTTTTCTAAGTTATTTTTATTTAATTCTAAATTTTTTAAGTATAACTCTTTTGTGATTTCTAATATTTTTTCAAATAATCAATCTTGAGAGTTTTTATCATAACTTTCAGAAATACTGAAGATTTCTCAAATAAATAATTTCATCATTTTTTTTCTTTCATTTATTTTATCTCAATCAAAAACTATTTGTGAAACAAGTGATGAAGTATTATCTGTATATTTATCAAGTTTAGTCTCATATTCTTTTATAAATTCATTTCAATCAAATATATTAATTAAAAAAGTTTTAATTAATATATTTTTATTATTAAAAGAAATTGATTTATCATCTCAAATCTCTTTTATTGCCTGATAAAGTCTTAAAATAGTATTTTTATTAAAAGTAGAATTTTTATCTTCTAAAAATTCTTTTCATTTTAATGTTTTTTCAACTTTAACTTTTTTTCAACCTGAGTCTAAAGCTCTTGATAAAGCACTTGCAAAATCCATATAATTTTTTATTAAATTTTATTTAATAATATTTTACTATAAATTTTAGTTTATTACAAATAATTCTACTCTTTCAACTACATTCTCAACTGTAAATCCAAACTTTTCAAATAAATCAGTTGCTTTTCAACTTGCTCAAAAAGTATTCATTGAAATTACTTCATCACAGTATTTGTATAATTCTAGTCATCTTGCAGCTTCAACTCAAATAATTTTTGTATTTTTATCAAAAATAGAATTTATATATTCTGGGCTTTGTTCTTCTAATAAATCAAAACAAGGCATACTAATTATATTTATTCAAATACCAGATTCTTCTAAAATTTTGGCAGAATTAATAATTAATTCTAGTTCACTTCAACTTGCTAATAGAGTAATTTGTGGATTTAAGGATTTTTTAAATAAATATGCTCAGTTTTCTACTGATCAAATTATTGGAGAATATTTATAATTTACTAAATTTTGTCTTGATAATATTAAACTTGATGGTGATTCTAGTTTTAATATTTTTTTAAAACATTCTATATTTTCAAATGCTGTTGCTGGTCTAAAATTATAAAAATTAGGTAATGCTATAAATTGAGTTAAATGCTCAATTGGTTGATGAGTTGGTCAGTCTTCTCATACTCAAATTGAATCATGAGTCCAAATAAATATTTGAGGAATTCAGGCTAGTGCAGCAATTCTTGCACTTGGTTTTAGATAATCTGAAAACACAAAAAATGTTGCTGAAAAAACTCTAAATAATCAGTATAAATTCATTGCATTTACAATTGCTCACATTGCATGTTCTCTGATTCAGAAATAAATATTTTTTCATTCAGGAAATATTCATTCTCAAATTAATTGAGTTTTATTTGATGGAGATAAATCTGCACTTCATCATATAAATCAAGGAATTGCCTTTGAAATGGAGTTTAGAATTTGTCAGTTTGAACTTCTTGTTGCAATAGAATCTATATCAGAAAAATCTGGCCAAATTATTTTTGAAAAATCTGGGTTTAATAATTCTTTGAGACTGGTCTCATTACTTCATATTTTAATTTCAGAGACCGGTCTCTTTATTCTAAACTCTTTCAAAACCTCATCATCAATATAAAAACTTTTTTCTGGATCAAATCAGGCTTTTATTTTACTTAATTTAATTTCTTCTTCTCAAAGAGGACTTCAATGAGTTGAAGCTGAACCTTCTTTATTAACACTTCACTTCCCTATTTTTGTTTTTGCAATAATTAAAAATGGTCTATCAGATATTTTTCATAAAATTAATGCTTTATCTATTTCTTCAAAATTATGTCAATCAATAGTTATTACATTCCAGTTTTGTGAGATAAATCTTTGTTCAATATTTTCATCCCAAGCTAAATCTGTATCTCATTCAATAGTAATATTATTTGAATCATAAATCATTATTAAATTATCTAGTTTTTGTTTTCAAGCTAAACTACAAGCTTCATAACTTATTCATTCTTGTAAGTCTCAATCTCCACAAAAACATATTACTTTATGGTCTCATAACTCGCTACTTAAATTTTTAGCATATTTTGAAGACATTGAAAATCAAACAGCATTTGCTATTCATTGCCCTAAAGGTCAAGTTGTAATTTCTATTCAAGGCACTTCTTTGTATTCTGGATGCCCTGGAGTTTTTGATCATAATTGTCTGAAATTTTTTAAATCATCTAAACTAATATCATATCAAGTTAAATGCAAAAAAGAATAAATCAAACTTGAAATATGTCCTCAACTAAAAACTAATCTATCTCTATTTATCCATTTAGGATTTTCAGGATTATGTTTCAAATGTTTTGATAAAACTGTAATAACATCAGAAAGTCCCATTGGAGCCCCCGGATGTCCAGAATTTGCTCTTTGTACCATATCTGCACAAAGAAATTTAATTGTATCAGATTGTTTTTGTAAAATATTTTTCATAATTTTTTGATTAAATATCAGTAATTTTAATAATTCATTTTAAACTTCAAATTCATCATAATCAAATTATTTGATTAACTTTATTATTTTCTTTAATTTTAGTTGCAATAGAATTTAGAGTTGCTCAAGAATCAATAACATCATCTATTAATAAGATATTTGAATTTTCTTTTTCTATTTTTCATACTTCAAAACTATTTCTAGCATTTTCTATTCTTCATTCTAAATTAAATATTTTCTTCTGTTCTAAATAATTATCAGATTTTTTTATTTCTAATAATTTAGTTTTATCTAAATTAATTTTTTCTAAAAAATACTTTTTTATTATATCCATAATTTGAATTTTTCTATTTTTATTAGAACTTTCTAAAAATCAAATATAATCAAATTTATAAAAACTATTTAATTTTAAATATTTTTTATATAAATTTTCAGCAAAATAATTTATAGCTAAAATATTAGATTCTTCTTTAGCTAAAAACATATAATAAGAAGCTAGAGATTTTCTTTTATTTGGAAAAATATAATTTTCTAAAACAAATACATTATTTAATTGATTCTTTTTTCAAAATGTTTTATTTATTTTTGTAGTTATTCAAAATAATCAAAAAGTATTTTGTTTCTTTCTATTTTCAATTTCTAAAAAACTATTTAAAATAGTTATTAATTGATAATTATTAAACTTTAATCTTTTAAATCAGTTATATCAAAGAAATTTTTCTCAAGTATTATCTTTATGATAAAAATATTTATCTATTAATTTAATTTTATTTTTATTCATTTTAAGAGCATTTTTTTTGTGAAGCATATTTTTATTTTTAATTTATAAAAAACCACTTCTATATTTGTTAGAAGTAGTTTTATTTTTTATTTAAATTTTTTATTATATTTAAATATATCAAAAATAGCTACTTCTTACATAAAGTAATAGAAATAGTTACAAAAAAATGTATTATTTAAATTTTTCATTTAATATTTTTTTATTTAATATATATATATATATATTATTTTTTTTGAGAGTTTTGTCAAATAAAATTTGAAAAAAAATATTTTTAATTATAATAATTTCATTACTATCAACCAAAAACTAAATCAAGTCCAGTCAGGATAAAAAGTATAGTTAATTATGACTGAACTTGATTTATTAAACGTTACTGTACTAAAGCCCCTTGCTTTTACTTTATGCTTGATAGTAACATAATTTCAATATTTAATAAATTTACAAAATGGCTAAAGATTTTGAAGAAACAGATTGGGATAATTGGGAATATAATGAAAATGATGATGGAACTTCTAGTTCAGTCTCTCAAAATGATAATGAGGAAATATTAGTTTTTAAGGATTCTAACTGAGTGATTTTAAAATGAGGTGAAACAGTTGTTGCTATTAAGGATTTACCAGTTAAAGGTGGACAAAATATTAAAAGATGAGATAAATTTAAAAATATTAAATTAACTGATGAAGAAGGTTTAATTGAATCTTGAAAAATGGTTTTAAAAACTGAATTTTTTAAGAAGATATAAAAAAATAGTTTTTTAAAAAACTATTTTTTTATATCTTCTTAAAAAATTCAGTTT
>JAUZRO010000107.1 GCA_030950465.1 Candidatus Altimarinota bacterium
AATAAAATAATTTTGATTTATATAATATATGCAAAACTGCCCTATGAAAACCGAAAATTTTGAACTGAAAAAAACTGATGTTACACTACAGGCAAATGTAAAAAGGTGTGATTTGCCCAAGGCAAAATTAATTATTGTGCACGGTATGGCTGAACATTCGCTTCGCTACGAACGTTTTGCAAATACCCTAACACAAGAAAATATTAACACCTATTTTTCACTTTATTTTTAAACACTCTTCATTATTATTTTTAAGATATTTTATTTTATTTTTTATAAATAAATCAACATCATCTTTAAAAGTTTCTCTATAAAAATCTATATTATCATAATTATCTCATACCTCATTTATAAAACTTTGTTTTATAGAATTTTCTATATGTTCTAAAATTTCTAATAAAAAAGATCTTAATTGGATATCAATTAAGTATTCTTCTTCATTATTATACTTTTTCAGCTTATGTTTTAAAAAAATTTTTTCTTGCATATTTTTATCTAAAAAATTTACTCCAAATAAACCTAACTGCTATTTTTATAGCATTACTATTACTTTGTCATTTTGCTAAACTGTATTTTGTGTATTTTATATCAACTGGCAATTCTCTATATTTTATTTTTTTACTTGCAACTATATCTATTATTTCTGAAGCATGTCACATTCAGTCAATTGTAATTTTTATCTTATTTAATATTTTTCTTCTAAAAACTCTATATCAATTATGAGTGTCTGTTAAATGAATTTGAGAAAGAAAAAATGTAAATAAAATAGCTATTTTTAAAATAATTCTTCTTGAAAAAGGAATATTAGAATTTGTTTTTTCTATAAATCTTGAGCCAAAAACTATATCTATATTTTTTTTATTATCTAAAATTTTATAAAATTTACTTAAATCTTCTAAACTATGCTGTCAATCTGCATCATAACAAATTACATAATCCATTTTTCAGTATCTTCTTAAATATTCAAAACCTGTTTCTAAAGATGCTCATTGTCACCTATTTTTTAAATGATTTAATAAAATTATTTTGTCTCAAAAATTCTCTAAAATATTTCTAGAATTATCAGAACTTCAATCATTTATTAATAAAATATTTTTATAACCTGCTTTTAAAATATTCTTTATATTTTCTTCAATAACCTGTCATTCATTATAACTTGGTATAACAAATACCTCTTTTCATTCAATATTTTTTTTATCACTATTTTCAATAGCTAATTCTCTAATTAATCATGTTATACTCTCTTTATTATCAACATGTTTAGATAATAATAATAAAACAAAATAAACTAAAAATATAACTGATGAATAAACTAATAAGTCAGCTCACCTCTGTAAACCAAAAAATTCTCATAAACTATTAAGTGCACTTGGAAAAAATGTAAAAACTAAAAGTCATCATCACATTCAAAAAAAGACCAAAAAATGCAAAGCATTAAATTTTTGTTTTTTGGCTATATCTATAGCTAAAATTAATATAATTATAGCTGATATTACAAGAAATATTTGTAGTAAATTCATAAAAGATTTGCAATAATTAATTTTTAATATATACTTATTTTACTAGAGTCAATTAAGACTTACTTGGATTCTATTTTTTAAAATAGAACGCACTAGAGAAGCTAGAATTAATTTTCTAGTTTTTTATTTCAAATATTTTTAGAATATATTTATCTATTTTATCTATATATTTATATTCTAAATTTCATTTTTTCAATCTAATTCTTTTCTTAGATACCTGTTTTATTCCAGATAAATCTACCATTGAATCAACTGTTAAATTATTATATTTTGTTGATTTTATAAAAATATTAAAATTATTATTTATTTTTCATTTATAAGATTTTAAAGGTATAATAATTACAGTATTAGATTTATTATATTTTCTTCAGCTATAAATTATACAAGGTCTAATTTTATTTAATTCACTTCAAATATTTTTTCATAAATCAATAAAAAATATTTCTCCTTTATTTAAATTTAAATTTGGTTCTTTTTGATTAAAATTCAAATTTAATGTTTCATAAAACCATTCTAAAAAATCTGATATAATACTTAAATTTATATCTGTTTTTATTTTATCTATTAAATTTCAAATTTTATTTAATTTATTTCTATACATTTTTATTATTTTATTTTAATTAATTATATAAAAAAAAGAAAAATAATAAAATTTTATTTTTCTTTCTTGTTAAAAAGTTCTTCAATATCTTCTCTAATTTTGCTAATCAACTCTAAATCTGTAAGTTCTGCAACTTTTAAATCTGGAACTCCTGATTGTTTTAATCAATAAACTTCTCAAGGTCATCTTAATTCTAAATCAATTTCAGATAATTCAAATCAATTATTTGTTCTTTCCATAGCTCTAAGTCTATCTGTTTTTTGTCATTTAGTTGGAAATAAATAACAATAACTTTGAAATTCTCATCTTCAAACTCTTCATCTAATTTGATGTAATTGACTTAATCAAAATCTTTCTGCTCATTCAATACAGATAATACTTGCATTTGGAATATCAATTCAAACTTCTATAACTGTTGTACTTGATAAAACTTGAATTTTATTATCTTTGAAGTCTTGCATAACTTTTTCTTTATCTTTTGGTTTCATTTTTCAATGAACTAGTCATACGCTAAATTCCTGATAAATAGCTTGCAAAGTTTCAAATGTATTTATTGCATTAGCTAAATCTAATTTTTCAGATTCTTCAACCAAAGGAGAAACCCAAAAAACTTGTCTTCATTTATTTAGTTCAGATTCTACAAACAATTCTATTTCTTGTCTTTGACCTTCACTATGAGCAACTTTTGTGAAAATTTCCTTTCTTCATTTTGGATATTCATTAATAACTGATAAATCTTGATCTCCATAAAGTGTCAAAGCTAAAGTTCTTGGAATTGGAGTTGCTGTCATATTCAAAGAATGTGGGATAATACCCCTCACCCCCAGCCCCTCTCCTTTAGAGGAGAGGGGAGCAGAAATATTTTTTTCTAATTTTTCTCTTTGTTTTACTCAAAATCTATGTTGTTCATCAATAATTACAAATCATAAATTTTTAAAAATAACATCATCTTGAACAAGTGCATGAGTTCAAATTATAACATCTAAATTTCAAGTTTTTAGTTTTTCTTTAATTTCTTTTTTATGTTTAGCTGTTGTACTTCAAACTAATAATTCACTACTTATTCAATACTCAAATAATATGCCTTGCATACTATTAAAATGTTGCATAGCAAGAATTTCAGTTGGTGCCATTATTGAAACTTGAATATTTTCTCCCTCACCCCTAACCCCTCTCCTTTGGAGGAGAGGGGGATAACACATTATTTCTTCAATTTTTTTTATAATTTCTTTATAAGAATTATTTAAAATAAAATTATTATTTAGTCTCAAAATACTAAATCAATAATTCTTTAATAAATTATTTCTTTCTTCATCATATCATTTTTGAATTTCATTTTCATGTACTTTTCAATCTAGTTCTATAATTAAATTTAAATCTTCTAAATAAAAATCTGCAATATATCTTCAAATTGGATGTTGTCTTCTAAATTTAGATCATTCAATTTTTATGCTTCTTAGTATTCACCATAATGTTTCTTCAGAAAAAGTTAAATTTTTCCTAAATTTTTTAGCTAATTCAAAAACATATCAAGGAGATTTTAATTTTCATTTTCTTACACTATACTTTCAAATATTTCAAGAAGCTAAAATTAAACTCCCCTCTCCTCCAAAGGAGAGGGGCTGGGGGTGAGGGATAACTTTAGTTCACAATTCTAAAGATTCAGAAATACCTCTACTCTCCAATATCCCATGAATAACAGCAATCAAAGCTACCACAGTCTTCCCTGTTCAAACATCTCATTCCAAAAGTCTAGCCATTGCATGAGGTTTTTCCATGTCTTTCAAAATTTGAAAAAGTGCAATTTTTTGATGATTTGTTAAATCAAAAGGTAATTGTGCCAAAATCTCTTTTACTAATTCTACATTCATTGGAATAGCCACACTCCTCCCTGCTGATTCCCTAAATTTTTCATATTTACTAGAAATAGCTTTATAATTTATATGAAATAATTCTTCATATCAAAGTCTATATTTAGCAACTTCTATATCATTTTGACTTTTAGGAAAATGAATTTTGTAAACAGCTTCTGCTTTACTTATAAAATCATATTTTTTTACAATATTTTCAGGTAAAGTATCTTTAAAATCTCAAATAAAACTCTTTAATAATTCAATTTTTCAATCTAGCCATTTACTAGGAATATAATTAATATCTGAATAAATAGGGACTATTTCACCTCAAATTTTTGATAAATCAGTTTCTACTTCAGGGCTTTGAAAAGTAATTTTTCAAAAAGCATATTTTACTTTTCAGGAAATTAAAACTTTTCTTCAAGAAAAACTACTTAGTTGAGAAGATAAATATCTTCTATTAAACCAAACTCATTCACTCATAAATCAACTTTTATCTTCAAAAACTGCTTTTGTTAATAATTTATTATTAGCAGTTTTTTGAGTATTTATACTTACTAATTTTACTAAAATAGTATTTTTTTCTTTAATATTTATTAAACTAAAATTATCTAAAACTTCAGTTCTATCTTCATATTCTCTAGGATAATGATTTAATAAATCTAACACAGTTAAAACACCTCATTTTTCTAAGGCCTTGATATAATTATCAGTTGTTCTTAATAATGATTTTGTAAGTTTTTTTGAAAGCATAATTTTTAAAATATTTTTATATATACTTTTTATTATAATAATATATTTATTTTTGCAAGGAATTTTAAACTAAAATTAGACTTTAAATAATAGTTTTAAAATAAAAAACTAATTCTTGCAAATTAGTTGTATATCTATTAACACTTTAGGTTTTAAAATAAATACCTAAAATACAATATTCCATAAGCAATTCCTGAATTAATTAAAACAAGTGGAACTCAAATCATTAAAAATTTTCAGAATTTGATGATTACTCAAGTTTTTTCTGCTTGCCCTATTGCAATAACATTACAAGCTGCACCAATTGGTGAACCTGCTCAACCTATTGAGGTACATGAATTTAATCCCCAAGCAAGTGCTGTCCAAGTTGCAGTAGCTGTTCAGTTTTCAGAAATAAATTCTGGGAGTAATCTAAAACTTTCTAAAGTTGAAACCATTGCTATATTATATGGAACATTATCTATAAAAACTGATAATATTGCTGACCCCATTGTTAACATTAAAAGTAATAAACCATCATTTCATTTGGTTATTTCTACTAATTGATCTGCAAGTAAAAGTATTATTCAATTATATTCTAAAGCTCAAACTACTATAAATAAACCTGCAAAGAAAAATAAAGTGGCATAATCTACTTTTGAATTTAATACATTTGAAACATTATGTTTTAAAAATAATATTGCTAGAAATGCTCAAAAAAGTGTAATACTTCAATTATCTAGTCTTAATCCTGTTTTTGAAGCAATAAATTCTTTTCAAACAACAACTAAAATTACTATAAATAATATTCAAAGAGAAACTATTAATTCTTTTTTATCTTCTAAATATTCTATTGGATTAACTTTATCTAAGTATTCTAAATCTGGTTTTGTTTTAAAATCTTTTTTAAAAACTAAATATAAATATAAACTTGAAGAAAAGGTAGTTATCGACATTATTAAACCTGTATTAGTAACAACATCCATAAAAGAAAAGCCTAATTTTGTAGCTTGAAAATATGTTGTAGGATCTGAAATTGGAGTAACTGCTCAACCTAAATTTGCAAATGTAATTATTCAAATTATATATGGAATTGTTGGAATATCTAACTTTTTGGTAATTAAAACTACTATTGGAGCTAAAATAATTATTGTTGGAATATTACTTATAAAAACTGTCATAAAGAAAGCCATATAAGATAATATAAAAAATAATTTAATAGGATTTCAATTAACTTTTTTAGCTATTCTAAGAGCAACATAATTAAAAACTCATGAATCTTTTGCAATTCCAGAAATTATCATCATTCAAATAATAAAAGCAAATATATCTAAATTATGATAAATAAACTCTCATGCAACTTCTTGTGAAGTTGGTCAAATTCAACTTCAATCAGTAAAAACTTGTAAAAAAATTAACATTCCAGCAATAAGCATAGAAATAATTGTTTTATCAATTTTTTCAGTAATTAAAATAGCAAAAAGAGCAACTAATCATATTATTGAAATTATTCCATTAGTTGTTAATGTAGTAACTGCTTCAACTTCTACAGATGAAGCAAAAGTATTTTGTATTATTCCTAAAAATTCTAACATATTATTTTTTATAAACTATAAACACATTCTTCTAAATCTTTTTTCTTAGCAATATCTAATCTTTTTTTCAAAGATTTATATAGTTTTTTTTCTGTCTCTATGTAATCTCATTGAATTATTGAACTATAAAAATTATATTTTAATCACTTTTGTGAAATTTCTTTTCTTATATTCTTTTCTATACTTAAAGCTAATCTTATATTTGTATCTTCTAAAACTATCAAAGTTTTATTATCATAAAAAGAAAAAATACTATCAGTAATTCTTGTATTTTCTAGTATAAAATTTCTAAAATCTACTAATTTATCTTCATCTTTTATAACAAAAATCATTGCGCTATAAACAGCTCAATGCTCCTCCATAGAAAATTTTAATTTGTTAAATAATTCTGAGAAATCTCATAAATTATGTATATCTTTTTTCATATTAGTTTTTCTATATTTTATATTAAATATAATATAACACATATTATTTAAAATAACAAAAAAAACTAGATTTTTCTAGTTTTTGAGTAAAAAGAGAACTAAACAATATCAAATCATTGTTCTAAAAATATTTTATCTTTTAAAGTATTTTTAGAATTTTCTGGAAATAATAACTTTATTGAAAAATTAGACTTTTTTATAGAAATTTCTATTTCTTCATCTTTTGTAAAGAAAAAATCACTTCAGTCACAAATAACCTTTAAATCAGACAATCTTCAAACATTTCTTACAATAACTTCTCTATCTTCTTCTAAAACAATTGATCTAAAGTTTCTAGGAGAAAGTGCTGCTTTAGGAGTTAAAACAAAAGATTTTAATAAATGTGGGATAATTGGTCATCATAAAGAATAATTATAACCTGTTGTTCAAGCTGGTGTTGAAATAATTAATCAATCTCATTTTAGATTAACTTTTAATTTATTTTCTCATTTTTTTTCTAAGAAAACATCTAAATCTAAAACTTTTCAAGTATCTGCTCTAATATCAACTTCATTAAAAGCAATTCTTGAAATTATTTCTTTTTTTGTAGAAATTGTACATTCAATTAATGGATATTTAATTGTCTCAAAATTTGTACATTCAATTATTTCTTCTATTTTAGTTAATAGAAATCCTTTTGTTCAAAAATTAATTCCCAAAACAGGTAATTGTTTTTCATAAGCTTGCCTAATTGTTTTTAATATGGTTCAATCTCATCACAAAACAAGTATAAATTCTGATTCTATATTTTCTTCTACTTTTTTTATTAATTTTTCTATTTCAGTTCAGTCAATAAAATCCTTTAATTTTCATCAAGCATTATATTTATGTGAATTATAAAAAACTAATGATTTTGAAATTTTTATTTTTTTCATATTTTATTTTATATTTTTAGTAATTTTTCAATTAAATAATTTGGAATAAATTCTATCTTTTTTATTTTAATTATATCTGTTTTTATTTCACTTTTTGTAGTAGTTACAAATTTTTCTATTTTATCTAAATAGATTTCTTCAAATAAATTAAAAACTTTTGGTTTTATAGTTTTATTTCAAGATTTAACTTCTATAGGAATAATTTTTTGATTAATTGTTTCTAAAATAAAATCAATTTCACTTCAATTTTTTTTATTATAATAATAAACATTATTTTCTCTATTTTTATCTAATAATTGAATTCCTACAAAATTTTCTGTTACTTTTCAATCAGACAAAATATTATCAAAACTTCATTTTATATAATTTAATAATCCTAAATCTAAAAATAAATATTCATTTTGAGAATTATATTCTTTTGATTTATCACTATAAAAAGGTGAAATATCTTTTACCAAATATGAATCAAGTAAAAATTTTAAAAATGATTGAACTTTATATTTAGAAATTGATAAAGTATCAGTAATTTTTCAAACTTTAATAATATTTCATATATTTAAAGCT
This sequence comes from Candidatus Altimarinota bacterium, assembly GCA_030950465.1. Lineage (GTDB taxonomy): Bacteria > Patescibacteriota > Gracilibacteria > BD1-5 > UBA6164 > CALLPO01. The sequence continues at coordinate 8,205 of JAUZRO010000107.1, forward strand.
AAAAATTGAAAAACTTTTTTAAAATCAATTAAATCATTACTTTTCATAAAATACATAAAATCTTTTTCTATAAATCTATCAATTATTTTTTTTAATTCTCTTATTTTATCCTCCTTTGTTTTAGCTAAAATAACAGCTGGATAACCTCAATAAATTAAATATTCTTCTAAATATTTTTCAATAAAAGAAAAATCTATACCTTCTAAGTTATCTATTTTTTTTCATTTAAGTTCTAAAAATTCTAAAAAAGAAAATGTTTTTATGAATAATATTTTTCATCTTCAAACTAAACTTGAACCTAATCTTTTTTGTCACCAAAATCTTGAACCTGTTGCAATAATTTTAGTTTTTATTTTTTTATCATCATAAATAGATTTTAATAAACTTTCAGGATTTTTTAAATATTGAACTTCATCTAAAAATAAATATCATTCTTCATATAAATCAAATCCATTTTCAAATTCTAAAAACTTAATAAATTCATTTTTTGTTTCAAAGGATTTTCAAAAAAAATCTTCTAAGTTAATATACAATTTATTTCCAACCAATTCCTCTTCCAAAATATTCAAAATAGTAGTTTTTCAAACTTGTCTACTACCAACCAATAATAATAATTTTTCTTTTTCCAAATCACTTTTTATCTGATTTAAGTATGACTTTCTATAAAACATTTTCTTTTATCATATTATATAGTAAAAATTTTTTACTATTATAACACTTAATAATATTTTTCAAAACTTTTTTCAATCAATTCTAATCTTTAAATGGCTTCATTTTCAAGATTTAACTTCAGCTCGAAATTTTGTAAGAATTTTCATCAATTCTTTTCAAGCTATTGTTTTTAACTTTACCATTTTCATCAAAATTAATTGCTAAAATTCAAGTATTTGGAACATTAAAAAATCACTCTTTTATTGAATCTGAATAAGTTTTAATTGCATAAAC
>JAUZRO010000108.1 GCA_030950465.1 Candidatus Altimarinota bacterium
CGTTTTTCTTTCAAAAAGTCATATACAAAAATAAAATTATTATGGCTTTGTGTAAGTCAAAACAGCATAATATAAGTCAAAGTATGCACCAATAAAATTATGTGAAGATATTTCATTATTGCATCATGAGATTGAACTTGAAATTTTTCAAAAGAAAGGTAGGATTTTAATTCTTTGAAGCATTCTTCAATTGTCCATCTTTTTTTATATAGCTCAACAAAGGCATAAAACACATTATCCTCAAAACTTTGAACAGAAATTTTTTCTTTATTTTCTTCTAATTTTTCTTCAAAAGATTTTTCTCAGTTTTTTTTAATCATATTGTCATAAATATCTGAAATTTCAGCAGAAGTTGCTAAAACAGATGGATTTTTTAATCAATTTTTATAAAAAACTATAATATTTATTCTTTTTTTGAATCATTTTTTATTCCAACTTTGCAAAAATACACCTTTAAATACCCACATTTTACCATTTTCAAAATAAATAGCATTTTTCTTTTTTAATAATTCAGATATTTTAAATTTTTCTCCCTTTTCATCAAAAAATACTTGTGTTGCAGAAATTCTAACTAAAAAATGTTTTTTACAATTTTCAAAAATATTTTTACACATTTCTGCTCATTTAAATCCAGAATCAAGTACTACAAGCCAAGATTTAGTTTTTTTTATTGTTTTAATCATAAATTTTCTCCAAGCAGAATTTATCTCTGAAGCTCACTCATTTTTTAATAAAAATTTATCTTTTATTTTAGTGAAAATTTCAATACCTAATATGTATTTTAAGCCATTATCAGTTATAATACTTGCTCAAAATAATTCAATTCACCTAACAACTTTTTTATCCTTATTTGAGAAAAAATAGTCTGTTAATCAACAAAATTTTGAAGCCTTATTTTTTGCAAAAACAGTTCAGTCAAAAATTAAAATATCACTTATTTTATCTCTTGCTCATCAAATTTTATTTCTAATCCATTGAATTCTTAAACTATTTAATTTTTGATAATTCCACTTTGATTTATCAAAAAAATATTGAATTTTTCAGAGTGTTACTTCTCATAAATTAGCCAAATCTCACTGTTTCCAATCTTTCAAACATAAAATTCAATTTACTACAATTTTGAATGTTTCATAAGATCTTTTATCAAAAATATTGATAAAATGTTTGATTTTATTTTTAATTCCTGTATTATTTTTCATAAGTATATAAAGTTTATAGGGTATATACTTTTAATTTTTCATATTTTTAAGCTTGTCAAGTTTATTTTTAAGAAAAATCATCAAAAAAACACCTCATTTGTAGGTGTTTTTTTGTATCTGCTTGAAGTGTTGTTTTTCTCTCTATATAGCTGAAAATTATGAGATATTTTTGGAAAGTTTTGAGAAGGTGAGCTGTATCATTACTTACAAAAACTGCATAAGCTAGGCCTTCTAAAAATATAACATTAGCTAACTCATTTTTATTTTTTATTTTTAAATTTTTAACAGAAGAATCAATATTTATTCAATTATCTTTTTTACTTGCACCAATTTCAAAAAATGTTTTTCAATTATTGAAACTTTTTACTTCTCAAGATATAGTATTAATACTTTGTATGTTAAAAAATCATTCATTTGTAAAATCTGCTATATGAGAGAAATGACTATTTCAAAAAGAGTTTAAAACATTAACCATTTTTTGTTCATCATCTTTATATGCTGGTCATACTAAATTCCAACCTGCTTTTAGAGTTTTCTGGAAAATAGTATCATTAACATCTGTAATATTTTTTAGATGCATAGTTATTTCTAAATTTCAGTCTGAAATATTTCTAATCATATATCATCTCATAGGAGTATAATCAGAAATATTATCTGACATATCAATCCATTCACCTCATTCTAAAGTTCTAATTGTAAAACCAGAATCTTTTGAAAAATCAATAGAATCTATTTGTTTAGATAAACTAAAAACAATAGTCTTTCAAGAGGGAACTATAACTTTTTGATTAATTCAATGATCAGTCAAAAATCAGTTAAAAACCATTGCATAAGAAAAAGTAATTAATCATAAACTAATTACAGTTACTAAAATTCAAAGTAATATTTTTTTCATATTTATTTATTAAAATTAAAAATATACAATTATTAAAACATATATTTCTAATTCTGTCAAAAATAAAACATAAAAAAATCTCTAAATTTAATTTAGAGATTTTTTATTATTTTTTAAATGGTGCCAAATACTAGATTTGAACTAGTGACACAAGGATTTTCAATCCTCTGCTCTACCCCTGAGCTAATCTGGCATTGCTCTATTTATTTAGAACAAAAGTATTATATATAATAAAAAAAAATAGCAAATGTTTTTTGCTATTTTTTTATTCTTATTTCTTTCTCTTGTAAAGAGAGAGATGCCTGTAGGGCAGAGAGAGAGTTATTTTAAATACTTATTTTTTCATATTTTCAATAATTCTTTTAACTTCTTCTCCTGCAACTTCTTTAGCTCCAAGTCCAACAGCAAGTGCAAAAGCAACTGCCATAGCTCATAGAATTAATGTAAATGCTTGATCAATAATATCTCAACCAATTCACATTTGTTTTAATCCCATAAATCCAGTTAATACAATAATTGCTGTTTTAGCAACCATAGGAAGAATTTTTGATGTTGATGTTGATTTAATCATATCAGAAACTAAGTTTGCAATATACATACCAATTCCAAAAATAACTACTCAAACTAATATATTAGTTGCAAAAATTATAATGTTATTTACTATATCTGATATTTGAGCAAAACCAATAGTATTAGATGCTTCAGCACCAGCTAGTAGTATAATATAAGCAAAAACTATTGTTCCAACGTTACTATCAACCATAATATTAATTAATAAAAATAAAGTTACTAACAACCAAAAAATCTCAACTTATCAAAAGTTGGGATTTTTTTTACATTTCAGGCAATAAAACATCTCATCAAAATAAACTTAAAA
>JAUZRO010000109.1 GCA_030950465.1 Candidatus Altimarinota bacterium
TGTAGAGACAAGGCAATGCCTTGTCTCTACAGAAACTTTTGAAAAATGGGAAACACCAAGTTTAGATTTATTGGATGATAAATGATGAGAAATAAAATATAATGAAGCTGAAATAAAACATAAAGAATTAGAAATTCAAGAAAAATTATTGCAATTTAAAGTTGATGTAAGTATGGAAGGTTTCAATGTTTGACCTACTGTAATTCAATATAGATTAAAACCAAGTGAATGAGTTGCTCTAAAAAAGATTATAAATTTAAAACAAGATTTAACTCTAGCTCTAAAAGCTAAAAATATAAGAATTCAAGCTCCAATTCCAGGACAAGGAGTAGTTGGTATTGAAGTTCCAAACCCCGATAGACAAATGGTTGGTTTAAAGGAATTATTAAAATCACCAGAATTTAATAATCCGAAATTAAAAATACCACTAGCTTTTGGTAAAAATGTAAATGGGGAAATGGTTGTTTGAGATTTAACTAAAATGCCACATATGTTAGTTGCAGGACAAACTGCTTCTGGTAAATCAGTTTGAGTAAATGGTTTTTTACTATCTATGCTTTATAAATTTTCTCCAAGTGAGTTAAAATTAATTTTGATTGATCCAAAAATTGTAGAACTTTCTGTTTATAATGGTATTCCTCATTTATTAACTCCAGTAATTACAAAACCAGAAAAAGCTCTAAATTCTTTAAAATGGTGTGTTGCAGAAATGTTAAGAAGATATGATTTAGAAAGGCAAGTTTGAGCAAGAAATGTTGAAGAATATAATGAAAAAGTAGATAAAGATAAAAAATTACCTTATATTGTTATTATTCTTGATGAATTAGCAGATTTAATGATGAGTTGAGATAAAAAAGAAGTTGAATGAAATATTACAAGAATTGCACAAATGGCAAGAGCTGTTTGAATGCATTTAATTATTGCAACTCAACGTCCTTCAGTTAATATTATTACTTGAGTAATTAAAGCAAATGTACCGTCAAGAGTAGCCTTTACAGTTTCATCACAAATTGATTCTCAAACTATTTTATGAAAAAAATGAGCAGAAGATTTACTTTGAATGTGAGATATGTTATATTTTCCAACATGAGTTTTAGAAGCTGAAAGAGTACAATGAGTTTTTGTAGAAACTCATGAAGTTGAGGCAGTAATCAATAAATTAAAATTAACTATTGATCCAGATATGTTAAAAAATCTTCAAGATGATTCTATAATAAATGGTAAAAATAAAACAGAATGAAGTATTTTAGAAAATTATTCTTGAGACCAAGATGAAGAACCAGAAATTATTGAACAAGCTATGCAAATAGTTAAAGAAGCAAAAAAGGGAAGCACATCACTTATTCAAAGAAAATTAAGTTTATGATATTGAAGAGCTGCCAAGATTTTAGATATTTTAGAAGAACTATGAGTTGTATGACCACCAAATTGAAGTAAACCAAGAGAGGTTTATATTGATTAAGAGAAATAAAGAATAAATGCCGTAACAAAGGGCTAAAGCACCTCTGTTGACAAGCTGAATTTTATTAATTTTTAATGTTACTATCAAGCACTTTTGAAAAAGTGCTTTTTTTTCTTCGCAAATTTTTCACATTAGAAACTCGATTTTTTCAAAAAATGTATATAAGAAAATACTTAATTAAAGCAAACAAATGACTAAAAAAAGTGTATTAAAAAAT
>JAUZRO010000011.1 GCA_030950465.1 Candidatus Altimarinota bacterium
GGATGAATATTATTTTTTAAAATACTTCCTTTAAAAGGTGGATTTGCTAAAATAATATCAAACTCTTCATCATGATTAAAATTTTTTCAAAGTGTATCAGTATAAGTTATATTTGGTTTTGTAATTCAATGTAATATTGAATTCATCATTCAAACTCTTACCATTTTTATAGAAAAATCATATCAAAAAAGTGTATTTTCTTTTACTCTTTTCCAATCATCATTACTAAACTTATCAGCAGTATAGTGAGTTCAAAATTCATCTGTAAATTTTCAAGTGTCAGAAGTATTTTCTTTAATTATATGTTTATATGAATTAATTAAAAACCCACCCGTTCAACATGCTGGATCACATATTTTATCACTTTTAAGAGGATTAATTATATTAATCATCATCTCAATAATATGTCTTGGAGTTCTAAAAGCTCATCATTTCCCTGCTGCTGATATTTCATTTAAAAGATATTCATAAATATCTCATGCAGTATCTTCATTTTGTTCAGTGATTTTTAAGTCCTCTATTATAGATGTTGCAGTTACTAATAATTCTGCATTTGGAATCATAAAAACAGCATCACTTAAACTATCAGCATATAGACTTTTATCAAGATTTTTAATAAAAGGAAAAACTACATCTTTTACAAATATAAACATATCATCAGGAGTTAGTTGAACCCAACTTGACCAACGAAAAGTTTCTTTATCATAACTTTTTCAATTAATTTCTTCTTTTCACTCAAAAATAGAGGTATATTCAAAGCTAGATATTCTTGAAGCTTTAATTAGATTTTGTTTATCAATATCATCCATTCTTTTCATAAAGATTAGATAATTTATTTGTTCTATTGCTGTTAATGGATCAGATATACCATTTCACTAAAATGTATTCCATAATTTATCTATTTTTGATTTTAGGTCTGTTGTTAGCATTTTTATTATTTATTTTATAAAATAAATAATTTTTATTCTAGTTTTTAGAAAATTTTATTTAATCTCTTTAAGTTTTTTAATTTCTTTATCAAAATCAGAAATATAATTTTTATCTTGAATTATTCTATATTTTTCATATTCATTTTCAGCAAAAGATTTTGCAATTTGTGCTGTTATTTTTCATGTATTATTTAAAATTTCTTCTTCATTAAATTCTAAGAATAAATTTAATTTATCTATCCACTCTTTCATAGTCATAGATATTTGTTTTTCTGCCTGATGTTCAGCATAATCAAGATACATTGTTACAATTCTATTTAAAGGTTTTATCTCTTTTTCAAATAAATAATTTTTTGCAACAGAAACATCTAATTTTCTTATTTTTCATTCTGGAGAATTTTTCCAAGAAGTTAATCCCATCTTTTCTTTTTTAGAATCTGCTCTTGAAACAATTATTTCTGCTGCTGTCTTTTTTGTGATTGCCCAATGTAGTTTATTCTGAACTGTTGCAAAAAAATGTTTAGTAGTTTCTGAATTTTTATCATAATCAATAGAACATTCACTGTAAATATCTGTGATTTGTTGATACATTCTTCTTTCACTACTTCTAATATCTCTTATTATTTCAAGTTGTTCCTTAAAATAATCTTTTCAAAAAGTAGGATTTGGTTCTTTTAATTTTTGAACATTCATTGAATATCCCTTGATAATATATTCTTCTAAAATTTTTGTAGCCCAAATTCTAAATTGAGTTGCTCTTTTTGAATTCACTCTATATCAAGTGGCAATTATAGTATCAAGATTATAGAAATTTGTATTATATGTTTTTCAATCTTCAGCAGTATGTGCAAAATTTGCACATACTGTATTTTCTTCTAATTCTCAGCTCTCAAAAATATTTTTTATATGTTTTGTAATAACTGTTCTATCAACACCAAAGAGCTCAGCTATTTTTTTCTGAGACATCCATATACTTTCATTTTTCAAAAGAACATCAACTTTTATTTCTCAACTTCAAGATTTATAAAGTAAAAATTCAGTAAAATTGCTATTAATATTTTGTTTCATTTTTTTAATTTATTAAATTTTTATATTATTTATTCTTTAAGTAATCTCTTTAAGTTTTTTAATTTCTTTATCAAAATCAGAAATATATGTTTTATCTTGAATTATTCTATATTTTTCATATTCCTCTTTTGCTTTTTCAATTGCTTCTTTATGACTTACTTTTCAAGAATTTTTTAATATTTCCTTATCTGCTCAAGTAAGAAAATATTCTAATTTATCTATCCAATCCTTCATTTTCATTAATTTTCCATTTGTTGCTTGTAGCTCAGCAAAATCTAAATACATTGAAACAATTAAATTTAATTGTTTCAATTCTTCTTCTAAAAGATAATTTTTAGCAATAATTATATCTTTTTGTGTTATATATTCTCATTTAAAATTTGTCAATCACAATAATTATTTTTTATAATCTACTCTTCATTTTATTAATTCTCCTGCTGTTTTTCCATGTACAGCATAATGCATTTTATTTTGAACTGTAGCAAAAAAATTTTGTGTTTTCCTCTCTATTGCACCATGTTTAGTGGTATGTTGGAATTCCTGACATACCACTTTTTTTTCAAGTTCTCATTCTTTAAAAATATTTTTTATATGTCCTGTAATAGTTGTTCTTGATTTACCAAAAAGAAACCCAATTTGTTCTTGATTCAACCAAACAGTTTCATCTTCAATATTTACCTGAAGTTTTGTACTTCAATCATTAGATGTATAAATTATAAAATTTGATTTTTCTAGGTTTTTCATAAGATTTATATAACAAATATAATTTATTAAATTAATTAAAATTTTTTCTACTAAAAACTAAAACTTTCCTGCATACAACTATTATACAACTCCTCCAACTTCACCAAACTCTCCTTTTGTTTTTTAATATTCTCCTCATTTTTTTGTACTATTTTTGCAAATTTGTTTTGGAGAGTGATTGGAGGGATAATTTATTTTAAGTCATAAAAAATTTCCCATTGATATATTTTTCATAGAACCACTTGTTCATCATATAATAGTTCAAAAAGTATTCCTAAAAGCTATTGAAGTATTATAAGTCCTCTCATTGATTACCTTAAAATTTTCTCATAAAATTTCTATCTTTTTTTCAAAAAGTTTTTTATTTCACCAATATCAATAGTTTAATTTTTCAAAAATTTTTTTTATTTTTTTTAACATATTTATTTAGTCTTTTTTATAAGTTCATTTATTGTTTCTAAAAGTTTTGATATAGGAATATTATCACTATGTTTTTTAATTGCTGATGTATCAATTTCTGCATAAAGAATATTTGAAACTTTTTCAAAAAATTTAGATTTTAAATCTACAGTATCTCAGAAATTTTCTTCCTCATTCAGCATTTCAAGAAGTCATTTGAATGAATTAGCTACAGCCTTTCTATTTGCAAAATTAGTTTCTAAATCTCTATTTATATAATAATTTTTTAATTGAAAATATAAAAAATACCATAAAATAAGTGTTAAAAGTCAAAATGGAACAGCTAAAATATATTCATTTATATTTTTGACTAATATAACAATAGTAATACTTGTAGGAATTAATAATAATATAAATCAAAAATAAATCATTCATTTTCATCAATCTTTATATTTTTTTTCTTCTTCCCAGAATGATAAAGCTAATTTATTTAGTTCTTTATCAGATATATCTGCTTTTAATTCTTTAATAGAATTTGTATTTTTTTGAAGAGTTTCTTTCTGGTTTTCAACTCTTTCTTCTAATTCTGATTTATCTAAATTAAATTCTTTTAATTCTTCATTTTTCTTTAATATTTTTTTCTCTTGTTCTTCTTTTAATATTTTTATATTATTTTTTAATTTTTCTTCTTTTCAGCTTAATAAGTATAAATTATGTTTATATATTCATATTCTATCATTTAACCAATCTATATATATTTGATTAAACTTTTCTTTTTTAAATTTTTTATTTTTTGGATCTTTCCATCATTTATTTCAAATATTTTTCAAAATTATTGAAAAGAATATTATTTCTTTTTTTAGAATATTTATATCTTTATCATTTAATATTTCTTCATATTCTTCTAATTCTAAATAACAATTTAAAATTTTCTCCATACTTTTTAAATAATAAGAAAATTCTTTTTGCCATTTTTGTGGTTGAAAATCAATATTATTTAACTCCTCAAAATTTATTGTTTTTAGTTTTTCAAACATTTCTTTTAAATTAGCAATTAAACTAAAACATTTTCTCTTACAACTTCCCCATATACTTTAAAACTAAATATATTTATTTTTTTCTTTTTTACAATTTCTTATTCAAAAATATTCCACCTTGTCAAGTTATTTTTCTTGACTAAATTTAAATTTTCATATAATATTATATACATAAGGAGTATACTTCAAAGTATAAGATAATTTATTATCTTTCTCCTCTACTCTGTTTTTAAAGGTTGTGAAGGACATTCATCAACCTTTTTTATATTGTCTTCACTTCCACAAATCTTTCAGGTTTTGTTATATATCTATATGGATCAAAAGTATGATAAGAGGTAATAATTAAAAAACTATTTTTTAATTCTTTTAAAACTATAGTGTACTCTAATTCTGTTGATACAAAACAAAAATATCAATTTTTCTTATCTTTATATATTTTTCTAATTTTATTTTTTTCTAAAATAAATTTTATCCATCAAATTCTTTGAGCTTTCCTCCAGTATTTAGCATCATCAAAATTATAATTAAGTATTTCTTTTCATCCTCTCCATAAATGGTAAATAGCATTATCTTTGTTTAAATAAACAAAAACTGGTTTTTCCGTTTCTGGTAATATAATTTTATTATTATTTTCAAAAATACTTTTAAATTTTTCTAAATAATGAGATTCTTCTCATCATATTAATAATCAAGGTGTTTCTATTAAAGTCATTTTTATAAATTTATTTGAAAAATATTAAACTTTTGTTCATCTCTTCTAGACCTAAAATCAAGATTTTCTTTTCCTAATTTATCTGAAATGTATCTACTAATTTCTTTTTTTGCTTCTGATTCTCAAAAACCATTTTTAATATATCATATAGCTCAACTAAAAAAATCTGCTAATTGAATAAGTTGAACTTCTTTAGAACAATATGCTTGAATGTGTTTTATACTAGATTTTGAATGCCTTTTATTTAAAACTAGTTCTAAATATTTTTCTAAATTTTTAAGTCTATCTTTATCACTGTTATCTTTATTATCTAAAAATAAGTAATAAAGAGATTCATTTTTAAATTTATATTGCAATAATTGGTAAATAAATTTATAAAAAGCTAATTCTTTATCCTCTGAATGGAAAATATCATAAGCAACTCTAGTTTTATCAACAACTATTGAATGGAATTGAACATTTTCATCAGTATAGCTGAAAAATAAGTCTATAATGTCTTTTCAAAATGGTAAAAGTTTTTTATTAAATTTAGACCATTTTAATTCTGCAAAATAATTATGCTTTATTCTAATTTCTTTTATTTTATTTTTAAGTTCATCTCGTAATTCTCTTTTTATAAAAAGCCCTCAAATAATCATAAAATCATTTTTAGGATTATCTATGCTACTCTCATCAAGATATATATTATATTCTTGCATTTTTAATTTTTTACTAAACTAAAACACTTTCTCTTACAACTTTTTCCTCTACTTTAAAACTAAACCTCTCCACCAATTCCATAACCTTTTTTTGTTCATTACCTTTGAAATATCTTTCAAATGCTCACATACCAAAACTAGAAAAACTGTCACTGTAAAAATCTTCATAAGTAATATGCTTCTTTGTTATTAAAATAGATTTTACTACTTTAATAAAATTAAGTTGATTAAATCAAAAATTATTATTATTTACATATTCTTGAAAAACTTTTGTAACTTCTTCTTCAAAATTTGGTAATTCACTCTTCCCTAAAGCAAATTTTATAAATGAAACAAAATCTATTGTAGGTCTGTGTAGTGTTCTACGAAGATTTGTGATAGTTATATTGTATTCTGATTGTTTAAATAATTTTTCTAATTCTTCTAAATCCTCTTTATTTAAAATTTCATCATCTTTTATTTTTTGTAGTTCTTTTGATGATTTTGCAAAATATTCTATTTGATCAACAAATACTTTCCAATATTTATCTGATTCCATTTTCTTTCATTCTCAATAATTAATCCACCTTCTTTCAATTACCTCATCTTTTAAATCTAAAGTAATTATATCTGGAATATTGGGTTTTTTATATTTAATTATATGAGTTAATTCTTTTGTTATTTTTTCTATATCTTGAATAGTAATATTTTCCCAGAAATCTCCTTTTAAACTATTTTTTATAAACTCTTTTTTAGGTAAAACATTTTCTAGTTCACTATTTAAGTTAAGTGCATTTATATCAGTAGCAATAGAATTTTTTAATTTATCTATATTTTCTTCTTTTAAAATAGAAATTTTTAAATTTTCACATTTAAGTAAAAATCTTAATTCTTCTAAACTTTCTAAATCATAATATCTCATTATAGGAATAAGTTTTCTTAATTCTTCAAATTTATTTACAGCAATATTATCAAAAATATCTTCATTTAATATAGATTTAATTGAATCTTTTTTTTCTATAATTTCATCATTTTCTTTTAAAGATTTAATGATCTTAAAAATCTCTTTTTTAATTTTTTCTACAGATTTTTTATCATTTCTATTTTCATATAGTTTTAATAACTCTATTTTTGCTTCATAATATCTTTGATTTAATGCTAATATTCAAGCATTTGGATCTTTAAATTCATGAGAATCATCAAAATTAAGTGCAAAATCAAGTATTAGAAAGTCTTTTTTGTCATTTCCTTTTCAAAATACATTAGGGCAAAGTCTTGTTCATCTACCAACCATTTGCCAAAATTTACTTTCTGAAAATACTTTTCTAGCAAAAACTAAATTTACTAATTCTGGAACATCTATTCATGTATCAAGCATATCTACAGAAATAGCTACTCTGAATTTTTTTTCTGTTTTTAATTTTTTAAAATCCTTTAATATCTCATCTTTTTTTTCAACACTTGAAGTAATAACTACAGAAAAATTATATAATTCTGGATACATTTCTTCAAATATTTTTTGAAGATTTTCTGCATGTGCTTGACTCATAGCAAAAATAATTGTTTTTCATGGTAATCAATCTTCTAATTTATATGACTGTTCCATAAATTCTTTAACTATTGCTCTAGAAGTATCTTTATTATTTATTTTTTTTCCTATTTCTTTTCATTCAAAATTATATTCTTCTGGATCTTTTCATTCTTTTTTCATTTGTTCTAATACTTCTTTTGGAAGCTCTAATCATTTAATTCATTGTATTTGAAATTTTGTTCTAGCAATTAATACTTTATATGGAACAAGAAATCATTCTTTAACGGCTTCTTCATATCAATAATAATAAGTAGAGTCTTCATCTACACATCAAAAAGAATTATAAGTACTTCTATCAACAAATTTTAAAAGTGTAGCAGTTAATCATACTTTATAACAATCAAAATGTTCTAAAATGGCTTTCCATTCTCAATATATACTTCTATGTACTTCATCAATTATTATTAAATCAAAAAATCAACTACTGTATATATCTAAGTAATTTATCATTGTTTGATAAGTAGCAGAATATAATCTTGCATTTTCATCAATATTTCATGTTTCTATTTTGCTTTTTGGAGTTGATTTAAAATATTCACCAAATCAATCATCAAATGCTTGGTCTCTTAAAGCAGTTCTATCTGTTAAAAACAATACTTTTTGAACATGATATGACTTCATTAAAACATCAATTAATCACATTGCTGTTCTAGTTTTACCAGTTCAAGTTGCCATAACAAGTAAAAATTGTCTTTTTCACTGTTCTATTCATTCTGCTACTTTTTTAATTGCTTCTTGTTGATAATGTCTTCCTGAAATATCTAAGTTTATTTTTATACTTGTAGGTTTTACCTGCATTTTTTGAAGTTCTTTTAATTTTCTTAAATCATCAATACTGAAAAATGATTTAATCAATCTTGGTGATTCTTTTTTTGATGAATTATAAAAAAATATTTCTCTACCATTTGTAAGAAAAATAAATGGTCTATATCATTGTTTTTCTTCTAATATTTTTGCATATTCTAATGCTTGAAATTGTCCATCTCTTGAACTTCTTGAAAATTTCTTTGCTTCTATTACTGCAATAACCTTATTATCATTATCAAGTATTACATAATCAGCAAATAGATTGTTTATTGAAAATTCAAAAACTACTTGATTTGAATTATTTATATTATATCAAGATTTAGTTAATTTTTTATCTATGTAATCAGTTCTGGTTTGTAATTCTGTATAACTCACTTAATTAAATAAATTATTAAATATATACTAAAAAAACTATAAAATCTAAAAATAAGGAAGATTCTATAGTTATTGGAGTGTTAATTGGAGGTACCATCGGGACTCGAACCCGAGTGAACAGTGTTGCAGACTGGTGTATAACCACTTTACTATGGTACCAAATGTTCACAAAATTTATCTTTTGTGAGTAAATTATATATTTTTTTTAAATTTTACAAGTTTTATTTACATTTAAAACTTGTAATCATTTTTTCATATTTAGAAATATCAGTTATATCAAGTGGTAGAGCCAAAGTTATAAAAAATGCTTTTTTAGTTTTACATACATAAGCAGTTTGTAAAAATTGTAAAATTGGAGTTTCTTCTGAATATTTTGCTTCAAAGTTATAAATTAATGATTTTTCTCAATCTGTAAAAATAAAATCTTTTGATGATTTTTTGAAATAATTTAGATATTCATTTTCAGCTCAAACATTATTAGTGATAACATAGTTTTTAGAAGTTGTAAAAGTTTCTAAATCTTGTGATAAAATAATTAAATTATTTGCAAATCAATTTTTTGTTTCAGAAGAAGTTACAGCTAATTCTAAAATTCAATTATTTGGACTTGGAATAATATCATCATTTGTTGTAATTAAATTCCATGCAACAGGAATTTGAATAGAAAAATCTTTTCAAGGAAAATGCCTAAGTCATACTTCTTTAGAAGTAATATCTTCAGAAATAACTTCTACATCTTTATTTCAACAAGAAAATAATAAAAAAGTTGTTATTAAAATTATTAGTATTTTTTTCATAAATTTATATTAAATTAGATAAAGTTTCAAAATTGACTAGAAATGCTAAACTAAATATTACTCAAATAATTATTAATAATATTATAATTATTATTAATAGTATATTATTAATGTTTTCTTTAAATTTCTTCTTTATAGAATAATAAGTTAAAAATAATAAAGAAGTTATAAATCATATATATATTATTGGTAGAATTTTTATTAAAAAAGAATTTTCTGGAAAATTAGATACAAAAAAATAATTCAGAAAAAATAATAAGCTCATAAATACAAAAATTAATTTTGAAGATTTAAATCTTTTTAAGGTTAATTTATTAGAATTTGAAAAATCTTTTCTTAAAACATCTTTTATAGTCATAATTTCTTGATTTTTTTTAGTTTTAAAATATAGTATTCTTAAATATATTTTTAAGTATAATAAAAAATGACTATTAAACAAGAACAAATGGAAAATATTATTAAAAATCTTTCTAAACTTCCAAATATTGATCCAAAAATGTTTGATGATACAGCAAAAATCATTGATCATATGAAAATTTTAGAAGAAGTTGATACAACTTGAGTAGAGCCTACAATTTCAGTTTCAAACTTTTCTGCTAGATTAAGAAAAGATGTTGAAAAAAGAGATATTGAAGCTAAAGATACAATAAGTTGTACAAACCATAAGATTATAGCAAATCAAATAGCTGTACCAAGTATAATGTAATTATAAAAATGATAAAAAAGTTAAAATTAGTGAATTTTAGAAACTTTCAAAATAGAGAGTTTTTTTTTAGTGATAACAAAAATTATATTATTGGAGAAAACTGAAAATGAAAAACTAATATTTTAGAAGCATTAAGTTTATTAACTTGAAATTCAATAACTGGTATTAATTTTGAAAATCTAGTAAAATCAGAAGAAAATTTCTTTCATATAGAAATAGAAAATTTCAAAGAAAGTAATTTAGTTATTTTTTTTGATAAAGAAAATAATAAAAAAAAATATTCTATAAATAAAAAAAATACTAGTAAAAATAAATTTAATGAAATTTCATTAAAATCTGTAGTTTTTTCTCCTACTACAATGAATATTTTTCATTTATGACCTAGTTTAAGAAGGGATTTTCTAGATAATATTTTATTTTCTAGTTTTCCAGAATATGATAAAGTTTTAAAAACATATAAACAATCATTATTAAATAGAAATAAAGTTTTAAAAAATATTTCAAAAAAGAAATCAGAACCTTCTGAAATAAAATTCTGGGATACTGAATTTATAAAAAATTCTATGAGAGTTTATAAATATAGAAAAATTATAATTAATTTTTTAATTAATAATTCTATGAAATTAACCTCAAGTTTTAATTGAAAAATAAAAAAAATAGAATTTAATTATATATCTAAAATAGATAATTTAGATGTAAATATAGAAAAGTATTTACAAAAATATTTAAAAGAAAATTTAGAAAAAGAAATAATTTTAAGAACCACTACAATTTGACCTCATAGAGATGATTTTGAATTAATTATAGATTGAAAAACTAATTTAGTTGATTTTGCTAGCAGGTGAGAAACAAAAACTACTATTTTATGATTAAAAAATTTAGAAATACAATTTATAGAAGAAAAGACAAATAGAAAACCTATTTTGATAATTGATGATTTATTATCAGAATTAGATGAAAATCATAAAAATATTTTTATAAATTCTATTGAATGATATCAAACTTTCATTAGCTGAATAAGACTAGAAATAAAAAGAGAATGAGAATGAGCTTTAATTAAATTATAATTAATTAAAATTTATTTTTTTGTACATAAAATGTTAAAAACTTTAAATTGTTAAAAAAAAGTCAAAAAAAAATGTGCAAAACTAGAAAAAAAGATTATAGTGTAGTTAATATTTTATTCTTTACTCTTTTGAAAATGATACTAAAAATACTAAAATCTTTTTTAGCAATAACACTTTTTATAAATGCTGGTATAACTTTTGCAGCTGAGTTAGATCATTATAAAGTTACAGTTAGTCCTGAAAAAGTTGCTGTTTGAGAAGCAGTTGATTTAACTATTGATGCTGTTGATAAAAATGATAATATCATAAAAGATTATGAATGAACAATATTAATTTTTTCTGAAAGTGATAAAAAAGCTGAATTTCCAAAAACAATAGAAGAAAATAGTTATAAATTTAGAAAATCTGATGAATGAAGTGTGAAATTTGAAAATGCTGTAAAATTTACAAAACCATGAATGCATGATATTCATGTTTATGATTTAAATGATGAAACAGATAGTGTATTTGGTTTAGCAGAAGTAGAAGTAACTGAAAAAACTACACAAGAAAAAGTAGAAATAAAAATTTTAACACCCCCAACATGAACAACAATTTGAACAAAATCAATAAATACTTCATGAAAATCTAAAAAAAATCATCAAATAAAATTAGTATTAAATAATGATAAGGAAATATTAACAACTACTAATAGGGATTGAATATTTGATAAAGAGATAGATTGACTTGAAAATTGAGAAAATTCAATTAAAGCATATATATTAAATTCTGATTGAGAAATAATTTGAGAATCCAGTCAAGTTATTATTAGATCTGATTCGTCCCTTCCTGTATTAAATAAAATAAAATTGACACCATTTGAATGAGTTCAAGTAAATACAAAAATTTCAGTTGAGGTATATGCAACTAAATGATTAGAAGAAGTATCTATAATTGTAAATGAATCTATAAATATATTAACAGAAGAAACAGAATGAATATATAAATGAGAATTTCTTGCACCAAAAGAAGAATGAGACTATAAAATAGATGTTAATTTAAAAAATGAATTAGGATCTAGAGTAGAAAAAAAATGATATGAAACATTAATTGTAATACCAGAAATAAAAGTAGCAGTAGAACCTATTAAAACTAAAAAAGATAAATGTCCAAAGTGAGATTATACTTGAGATGTATTTGATGGAAAATGTTGAGAAAAACCTGATAATTATGAAGCACCTATTGATTTATGAATAAAAAATTTAAGAATAGTTCAATTAAAAACAAAATCTGTTTTAACTTGGAATAAAGTAGAAGATGCTATTAAATATGAAGTTTATAAAAAAATGGCTTGAGATAAATTAGAATTAATTGATACTATTACACAAAATCAATATAAAATATATATAACTTGAGATGAAATAAAATATGAATATTTTGCAGTAAAAGCAATTTGAAAACAAGAATTTGTAGATAGTGAAGATGAAACAAAAAAAATAGAGAAGGAAATAGTTTGAGATTTATCTGATGCTATAAAAATACAAACTTGACCAAAAGAAATCTTAATAGTTTTACTAGCATTATTATTATGATTTGGAATACTATTTATCTGAAGAAGAAAAAAAATATAATTTTTTAAAATTATATTTTTTTATTTTTCTAAGTTTATTTTGAAATCAGATCTATTACTTAATGTAAGTTGAGGTAAAGAAAGTTTAATTCAATATTGTTTAAATGCTAAATTAATAGTTTCAGTAACATTAGATTTAGTAGTAAAATATTCTCATTTACTACTAATCCAAAATCTAAGATTCAGGTTAATAGAACTTTCTTTTATATCTGTAATTAAAACTGTAGATTCAGGAGTTTTTAAGATTCCTGGAAAATTATTAATAACTTGTAACATAACCTTTTTTGCTTTTACAATATCAGTATCATGATTAACTCAAATATTAATATCAACTCTTCTTTTATCATTCATATGATAATTTTCTACTTCATTTTCTAAGAAATTAACATTTGGTATATAAAATATAACTCAATCAAATTGTTTTACTTCTGTAAATAGTGAATTAATTTTTACTATATTTCACATTTTTTCACCTATTTTGATTAAATCTCAATTATGATAAGATCATTGTGTTACCATTATTATTCAACCAATAAAATTAGATAAGAATATTTTTAAAGTAAATCACAGCCCAAATCAGAAACCTCATAAAAATATTCACATATCTATTCAAAGAATTGATAAAGTAATAGTAAAACCAATTATTAAAATAGTTATACTAATTGTTCTTGTTATAACTCAAGATAATTCAACTTTGTTTCAATCTGTGTCATTTTTTTCAATAAATCAAGAAACTTTAGATGATAATATTTTTGAAATAATAAAAGTGAAAACAATAATAATAAATGCAAAAAAGATATTTAGAAGCATCTCTATACTAAAAATTTTTAAAATTATATTTATATTTTCAGTAATCTGTCAATTTTCATTAATTCAAGTGTCTAAGGCAAAAGTGTTATTAAAACTTAATAAAAGTAATAATATAAAATAGGATATTTTTTTCATAAAAAAGATATAAGTTAATAATATAAAAATATTTTAACATATATCTTTTGTTTTAGCAAAAAAATGTACTATTTTAATCTAAAATTATAACTATCTGAGATATATCTTCATTTTATAAAGCTCATACAACTAATAATATTGTTATGCCAGTTATCAGGGCTTGAAGCATAAATAGGTTTCTTATCATCTAAATTTCAATATCTACTTAATAATCTTATTTCATCATATTGACTTAAATATTTATTATTAAAAGTTTGTGTCATTGCTGCAATTCATTGATTTGGAGATGTGAAATACTTAGTAGCACCTGAATCTGTATTTCAAACATTTCAAACATTATTTGGTGTTTTTAAGTTTTTTCATAATCAAGTTTCAGCTAATCATACACACATTAAAAATGTAGGATCAATTTTTCCATTAATTCATTCTTCTACCCATAAAGACCAATTTTTAAATGGTCAAGTAGCATAAGTTTTTAGAAAGTTTTTTTGTCTTTCTATTTCATTATCTCAAGTTACTTTAAAAGTTCTTTTTTCTATATTAGATTTCAAAACTCAACTATATTCTTTTCAATTTGTAGCTTTATAATCTAATTTATATTTAGAAAAATATACTGGAGATAAATTTTTTGGATTTAATCTAGATATATTTACATATTGTAAAGGATCTTTTAATTTTTTATCATCCCATACTTCAAAATGTAAATGTGCTCAAGTTGTCATAGGACCAGATCAAGCAACTCAAGGTGCTCAACCACTTTTTGCAAATACTTCTCATTGCTTAATTATTTGCATTTCTTTAACTAAAACTTTAGATAAATGTCAGTATACAGTAATAATTCAATTTGCATGTTTTAAAGCAACAAAGGAATATCATTTAGCAGTAGGTTTAGCCACATAAACAACATACCCATCAGCTGGTGCTTTTATATCTGTTCATTGAGGAGTAGGAATATCTAGAGCATCATGATCTTCTCAAAACATTGTAATATATCAATTATCATGGAAAAAAGTAGAAATTCATTTTTTAGCCTCAATAGGCCATTTTAAAATATTTCAAGCATCATCAGAATTAAATCATTTTAATTGAGATTCAATATTAATAATAGAATTTAATCACATACATTTATCTGAAATATTTAGAGTTTTTATATCAACTTCATTTAAATTAATATAAGAACATCATTCATTTTTCAACAATTCTTTTTTATTTTTTCTAAAAGCTGCTGCTGCTAAAAATTCTTTTATTTTAATTTTTTTCTCATCACTTTTTTTATCTTCAATAAATTTTTGATATAATTGTTGTTTTCATTTAGATATTGTTAAAAGTTTTTCTTTAAAATCTATTTTTTGTTTTACTAATCATTTTTGAATAATTAACTGTTTTCTAAGTTTTTTACTTTCAATTTGAGATTTCTTTAAAGATAATTGCTCTATATATAAATTATTAATATATCATTTATGTTTGTCAATAAGTCTTTTTCAGGCAATTTGAATCATTCATTTAAAATTAAGTTCATTTAATATAGTTCAAATATCTTCTCATGAATAAAAAATTACTTTTATATTATCTACTTCTCAATCTTTAAAAATATAGTTTCATTTTTTATAAAGATAAACTATATATTTATATAATATTTCTTTATTAGTAGTAATTTTATCTTTTAATATATTTATAGTTTTTACCTTTGTATTTATAGTTTTTTGTAAATAAATAATTTGATTATTTATTTTAACAGTTTCTTTTCTTATGTTTTCAATTTCTTTATCTAAAGTTTTTACAGAATCAGCTAAATTAGTGATTTTATTTGTAACTTTTATATTTTCTTTTTCTAAAAATTCTCTTTTATCTTGAATTTTTTCTCTTATTGACTTATATAATTCATATTTTCTAGAAGAATTAAAAATTTCTCTAGCTTTTTCATCTAGAAAAGGTTTATCACTTTCAAAATATAACTTATATGATTCTTTTTTAAAATTTTTAAGAACTAATCCTTTACTTTTTGAAGAAAGTGCAAAAACTGACATATTTCATAGTAATATTAATACTATAAAAAATAATATATTTTTTTTGATTTTTAACAACACTTTAATTTTATTATAAATATAATTTCTAATTAATTATAACAGAAAAATAGATAGTTCAAAATATTATATTAAAAATTCTATTGACTATTTAATTATATATATTTTGAATAAATAATTCTAAAAAAATAATTAAAATAAACAGTAGAAATGAAGAAAAATATAAAGGAACTCATATATTTTCAAAATATGATAATCAAAAAAGAAATAAAGAAATAAATGATCATTGTCTAAAACTTGAACTTATATGGTTAAGTAAAACTTGTCACCTATAATGAACTTTTTTTATAAAATATAAAATCAAAGTACAAAAAGTTGATATGAATAAAAAGAATGATAATAAAAAAGATATAATAATTAAATTATTAGAATTTAGAGGATCTATATATTTTAACTCTAAAAAAATTATTAGTCCAGATATTAAAAATACTAAAAATAGTATTAATAGTAAAAAGTTTTTCATTGTTATTTTATTTATTTAAATTATTTTTCAGAATTTTTTAATTTTTTCTATAGTTAAACATTTACCAGTTTTATCATCTATATCAACTAAAACTCAATTCATTATATAATTAGAATCCAGAGATTGTTCTATTTTTCATTTATTTATTCAAGTCAAAAATCTTTTTTTCAAAGATCCATAATCAGATCAAATTATTGATTTTTTTGCTCAAATCATTCAAACATCTGATATTAATCAAGTTCATAATTCAGAAATATTATCATCATTTGTCTGAATGTGGGTATGTGTTCAAAATATAAAACTAACTCTTCCATCTAAAAATTCTTGCATTCAATATCATTCAGAAGCAACCTCTTTATGGAAATCTATAATTATTCAATTTAATTTTCACTCTTTTTTTTCTACTTTTTTAAGTATAGCATCTGCTTTCAGAAATGGATTATAAACATGATCTCTTGTAAAAGTTTCTGATAATAAATTTAAAACTAGTAGTCTTTTTCAATTTTTTTCTAAAATTTCATACCCTTTTCAAGGAATTGTATAAAATTCAGATTCATAATAATTAGCTGGACGTATTAGTTTACAATCTTTTCTTTCTAAATAAGGCAATAGATTTTTTTCATTATCAAAAAAATGATCACCTGATGTAAATAAATCTACTCAAATATCATGGATTTCCTTCATATGTTTTTCAATTGGCCCTCTTCAAGAAGTTACATTTTCTCAATTTACAACAACAAAATCTGGCCTATATTCCCTTCTTAAAGAATCCATTTCTTTAATTAATGCTTTTCTTCAAATTCTTCAGAACAAATCACCAAAAATTAATACTTTCATATTTTTAAATTATCTATTATTTTACTTGCAATATTTTGTTTTATTTCATTTTTATAAAAAAGAGTTATTACTAAATCAAATATTCATAAAATAAATATAAAATACAATATATTATATATTATTTTTATTATATAGTATTTATTATAGTTTTCAACTAATTCTTCATTAGAATATTTAGAAAATTCTTTATCTAAAAAAACATAATCTATTTTATCTTGTTCAGTTGTATCATTTTTTAATAAAACTTTATTTTCTATTTCTATATATTTTTTTATTTTTATAATTTTATAATTATTATATTGCTCTATATAGCTAAAAGGAATATATAATAAAAATATTAATATATTTAATAT
>JAUZRO010000110.1 GCA_030950465.1 Candidatus Altimarinota bacterium
ATTAAAAATCAACAAAAAAAGAGAAAAAAGTTTATTTAAAACTTTTCTTCTCTTTTTTATATGTTTTAATAGCATTATAATATAATTTATAGCTATTATTTTTTCTAGATTTTTCCTGCTATCACGAAAGGAGCCATAAAATTTTGCTGTTTTTATGCAAAAATATAATATAATAAATATAATATAATAAATATAATATATCTTTAAAAAAATATTATATGACATATAATCCAAAAAATAATTGATTTGAGAATTTTTTTGAAGCATTGACTAATACTTCTGAATTTAAACAAGTTTTAGAAACTTCAACAAGAATAATAGATAAATCTTGAGAAAATATAAATGACTGATTATCAAAAGCTTGAGATATAATGTCTGCTTTTAATAAAAGTTTTAATAACCCAGAAGTTAAGGAAGTATGAAATAATTTAAATTTTTCTGATGATACACAAACAGAACAAAAAACAACTAAATCTTCTGATAAAAAATCTGATTTTAAAGTTGATGTAAAATATTTTGAAAATTCTAATCCAAAAACTTTTGGATTTTTGTGAGTTGCTGGACTTGAAGATTTAAAACAAGAATTAAAAGAAAGTTTTATAAATCCATTAAAATTTAAGTTTTTAGTTGAAAAATTAGACCACCCCCAACCCCTCCTTAATAAGGAGAGGAGTAAAAATTCAGAAAAAAATGAATTATATAAAAAACTACACTCAGCTTATGAAAAATTAAAAGTAAGTATTCCAACTGGACTTTTAATGTATGGACCTCCAGGAACTGGAAAAACATTTTTAGCTAAAAAATTAGCTCAGGAATTATGAGCTGGATTTATTTCAAAATCTATGTTAGAACTTTGAAGCAGTTATATGCATCAAACTACACAAAATATTAAAGCACTTTTTGATTGAGCAAAAAAAGCCTCAGAAAAATGAGCAATAATTTTATTTTTAGATGAAATTGATTCTTTAGTTTCTAGTAGAACAGATAGAGTTGATGCTAATAAAGCAGAAGAAGTAAGTCAATTTTTACAAGAATTTAATAAACTAGCTGATGAAGCTCCAAATCTGATAGTTATTGCAGCAACTAACAGACCAGACCATTTAGATTCAGCACTTTTAAGATCAGGTAGATTAGATAAAAAAATATATTTATGAGTAGCTGATTTTGAAACAAGAAAATCACTATTTAAAATTTTTATAGAAAAATTTGATAGACCGCATACTAAATTAGATTACAATAAGCTGTCTGAGCTAACAGAGTGATATGTAGCTGCTGATATAGAAAATATAGTTAAAGAAGCCTCAAGAGATGCTAGTCAGTGAATACTTGATATTGTGAATATTTTAGAAGAACAAACTTGAGAGTTAGATTTTGCAGAATTAAATAAAAATCTTGATAAACATGTTTTAAATATGAATATATTAAAACAGGCTATTTTAGACACAACAAGTTCAGTTAAAATGATTGATATGTCAGTATATGAAAAATGGAAAGAAAAAGTAAGCTAAAAATTTTTTAGCTTACTTTTTTAATAGATAATTTTATGTCATGATTCTGTTTTTTCTACTCTAATAAGATTTGGATTAATTTTTTTAAAATAATAATATTTTACTAATTCTCTTTCATTTTTATCTCATCATATATTATCTACAATTAATTTATTTAAAATTAATATACTAATATTCTTCAATCTCTCATAACTATATTCTTTCACATTATATAAAAATAATAAAATTTTCTATATTTTATTTTCTTTTTAATATATGGAAACATCAAAATAAAAAACATTATAAGATAAACTAATATTTTTATAAATAACCTAGGTATAAAAAATATAAAAAGAAATAGAATCTTTATTATAGCAAAAGAAATGTCTAAAGGTCAATCTGGGTCGTTTTTATTTGTTGTTATGGCAGAAAAAAAGATAAACATAAAACTAACAAAATTTCATAAATAGAAAAATAAATCTGAGTAATTTTGATTTCAAAAAAATAAAAATATAAGGGATATTATATATGATAAAATTAATATTTTAAGAAGAATAAAAACAACTTTATATTCATATTTATTATTATTATACATATTTTTTATATTATATAATTCATTATATATGATATTTTTACTTCAATTTATAAAGAAATAATAAAATAAATAATTAACCAAAAATAATGCTGCTATTGTAGCTATATAATTTTCATAAGCTATAAAAGAGTCCGTTCATATTTTAATAGAAAAGAAATTTATTATTAATCAGAATATTATAATAATACATTTTTCAATGAATTCTGATATAATATTTGAGATATTTCCAGAAAAATACTTTTTTTCTATCTGTATATTTTTAAAATAATTCTGATTATTTAAAAAATTAGAATTATTCAATAATTGTTTAATATTTTTCATTAATTATTTTTTTAAAATTAGTCTCAAATTATATCAAGTTATAGCAATAACTATTATTAGCCAAATTATCATCCAGACAGAACTTGGTAATATTTCTGAAAATTTAGATAAATCTGAACTTGGTCAGACTGAGAAATCTTCAATTATATAAATAATACTAGAAATACCTAAAAATTGCAAAATCAAGCTATCATATTTTGTATATTTTGCTAAAGAAAATAATGTTCAAGCTAAAGCAAATAAAATTAAACTTGAAAATATAGAATTAAACCAAAATATTGCCACAAAAACCATTAATCCAGATAAAAAATAAATTATATTTTGAGAGGTATTATCCCCCTTCCTTTTTAAGGAGGGGTTAGGGGTGGTCTTTTTAAATCAAATATAAATTAATATATTTCAGAAAATAGCTGAACCAATATAACCACCAGCAAGAACTAAATCTCTAATTCATCAAGCAGTTATTGCAAAACCACTTCAATCAGCATTAATTTCAACTCATTTTACACTTCAACCTGTAATCAAAGCAAAAAATGAATGTCCAAATTCATGCAAAAAAGTTACTAGAATATTTATGGGATAAACTATGTAATTTCAATAAGGAATATAGTTTTTTAGTAAAAAGTAAATTATTACTAAAGTTATTAATGTTGGGATTTTATTTTTCATTATTTCAATAAATTAAAAAATATTTCTAGTTTTTCTTTGTAATTTTTATAAGTTACTAAATTTAAATTATCTACATAATTTAATCTTTTTTTCATTAAAATAATATGTCAATTATTTTGAGCATTATTTCATAAATCTTCAAGTTCTTTTACAGTTTTACTAGTTTTTGTTATATTTAAGTGCATTATATAAACTAAATAAAGAAAATACAAAAGCATTCAATAAAAAATATGGTATTTATTTGAATTTTCTCTTGTAAGAATAAAATCTCAAGATTGCAATTTATGGATAAATTCTTCTAACATTTTTATTCAATTTTTACTTTCAAACTTTTTTCTTATATCCTCTAAATCTCTAAAATCATAATTTGGATATTTTTTTGATCTAAAAAATCAACTTTTATAATATAGGCTATTATCTATATCTACTAAATATTCTTTTTCTGTTAATCAATCAAAACATTCAAAAATATTATTTAAAAATAAAATTGCTCCTTTTTTAGTAATATTATTTAAGAAAAACTTTTTATTTAAATAAATATCACATTTAAAAATTGGTAAAAAATATTGATTATCTAATAATTTTTCTAAATAATAAAAATCAATTTTTCACATATTTTCAGAAAATACTAAGGTTATTTTAAAATATTTATCCTGTTTTATTGTTTTTTTATTAAATTTAACTCAATCAAAAACAAGGGATTTTTCTATTTTTTTCATCACCCCTGTTAAATTGTTTTTCTCTGATTTTATATCTAAAAAAGGAGTATAAAATCTGTAGATTGTGGAAATATTTTGCATTGTTCTATTTACTTTTTTATTATAATAAAATTATTATTTAGGATTTTCTTAAAATCTCATCATTTCTTTTTATAAGTTTTTATTATTTTATTATATGAACTATTATTTATAGAAAGAATAAAATAATTAACTTTTAAAAATGCAATAAAATACCTATAAAGAATAGGAATTATTTGAGTACAAAAAGCTATTGATAATATAATTATAGTCATAAATAATATAATGTTAATAGCCTCATTATAATCTAATATATTTAAAAATATATAATAGCTAAAAAATACTGATCAAAAAAATGAAAATATTATAAATTTAGTTTGATTTTTAAGTATTTTATTAATTGAATATATTTTATTTTTTAATTTATTTCAAAATATATAATTTTGATTATTTCTAAAATTATTATTTTCAAGTAATGTTTTTATATTTTGTTGCATTATTTATTTATTTTTACTAAAAAAATATACTAAAGTTAGTTTAGCATACTTTTTACTTTTTATCAATTTTAATTACAAACATTTTTCACATAAACCACTAAGTAAAAAACTATGATTATTTACTTTAAAATTAAAAGTTTTTTCAAATTCTATAATTTTATTATCCAAAATACATCAAATATTTCTTTTATGTCAACAATTATCACAAATAAAATGATGGTGATGATTTTCATTAATAGAATATATTTTTTCTCAATTATTAGAAAAATCTTCTATAAATTCTCAAGAATCTACTAATTTTTCTAAATTTCTGTAAACTGTAGTTTTATCTATATTTTCAATATTTTCTAAAATATTTTTAGCTGTCATTCAACAACTATTTTTAGAAATAATTTTTATTATTTTATCTTTATTTTTCATATATATTTATAATGTTTTTAAAAATATTAGTATAATTTGTTATTTCTTACTTTCTTCCCAAATATCAATTTTTCAAGAATTAGTTTTTACAACAAAACTTTTTCTATCAAAACTTTCTGGTTTTCAAGTTAATTGAGTTGATTTTAAGTTAAAATATCAAAATTGATACTTTTTTTCTTCATCTTTTTCTGATTTATCTAAAATTGTAAAATCAAGTAAATACCATTTTTTTTCATTTTTATTATAAACTGATTTGAAAAAAGCATTTAGTTCTTCTTTTTTTTCTTCTATCTTTTTCAAAGTATTTAAATCTAAAATAAAAGTTTTAAATTCATTAGATTCTGATTCTTTTGCATTAATAACTATTTTATCTTTATCATTATAAACCAAATTTACTTCTTCAGTAAAAAGTCTATATTTTTTCTCTGTTTTAATATTAATTATATCAATAAAAGATTTTTCTTCTCATATTAAACCTCATCTTTCTCAAACTGCAATAACAATATCATCTGTTTCTAGAAAAATTTCTGTATTATTAAATTTTTTATTTTGTAATGGAAAAATAGCAGTTCATCTATCTTCAAGTCAATCATTAAAATAACAATCAACTCTTTCAAATTTATATTTATAAGGTCAAAATGAGTCTGAAGCAAATTCAATTTTAAACTCTCATTTCATATTTAAATTAAATTTTTCTTTATTTACAGTAATCTTTTCTACTGACTTTTTAATAATTTTTCACATATTTTTTTATTTATTAAATAATTAGTATTTTTTATCTAAAATAGTTTAACATATTTTTAATAATTTACAAAAAAAATAAAAAGATATTAACTACTCCTAAAAAGTAACGTGAAATAAGAAAACTTTACTTTTATAAAGATTTACTTATATAGAAAATAATAGTAAGCTAAATTCAATATATGGAAAACACACCAATATTTGCAGAAGATAAAACTCCACAACAAAAAGCATTTCAACTTTCTTGGAAGATTTTAGGAAGTATGATTTTACCACCATTCCCTTCTTTTAATGATAATATAGAATATAGTATAAAGGCTAGAGAAAAAGCTAGAAAAAAAGCAATTTATTTTTTTGATGAAGTTTTTAAAGGATATTAAATAAATGTAAAAGTAAATTTTTCTGATGTAGCTAAGGATACTGGGTTTCAAAGTCAAGTAAAAGCTTTAAAAGAATATTATAACAAATGAAAAGTCAGTAATGAATTAAAAAAACATTTACCTAATTGATATTTTTGAAATCATACAAAATGATGAATTGAAGCTTTTAGTTGATATTTTTTAATTCCAACCAATACAAGATTTCAATTAAAAAGTGATTTAGCATTTTTACCTTTAATAAAAGCTACTAATCCTATTCAATTTTACAGAACAAAACAAACAAAAAAAGTAGTGTGAAAAAGAAATAATGAAATAGAAGAAACACTAAGAAAATGAGATTGAGTTTTTATTTATCCAGAATGAACAAGAACTAAAACTTGAAAACTATTAGATTTTAAAGACTCCTTAACAAAAAAAGCTTTTGAGATAATTAAAAAAAGTACAAATTCTGTAGTTACAATTATTACAACAGATAGTCATGAAATTTTTCCATATACTATTGAAGAAGGTTTAATGTGAAAATGAAAATTATGAAAATGAGATTTAACTTTTACAATTGATTTTATAGATGCTTCTATTTATAAAACAATATGAGATTTTAATCAGGCTATTAAAAATATTATTCAA
>JAUZRO010000111.1 GCA_030950465.1 Candidatus Altimarinota bacterium
TTTTTCTTTCATTTTATTATAATTATTTAGTAATTTAATTACTTTTAATTATATTGATTTTATATTCAAAGTCGAGAAGTAATTCAAGAAAATTTTGATTTTCCTACAAGTTTAATAAAAAATATTTTCTATTTATTTTGGCTAAAAGTTTAAATTAACTTTTGGGTAAGGGAAACTTGCTAAAAAATTTATATTTAATAGAAAAATAACTTTTTTTCACAAAAAAAATAACATTTTTCATTTTACTATTGATTTTATTTTTGATGAAATGTTTAGGTTTAAAGCCTTAAATAAAAAATTAAGTATAATTTTCTGATATAATAAAAAAAATAAGAAATTATTTTCTTATTTATATAATTGTGCATGAGTTCAAATATCTATAAAATCAACAAATTCATATTTTCAGTTTGGGAATTCTCTAAAAATTGCTCTAAAATCTCAAGTTATATCAATACTTCTAAGTCATAAATATTTTCAATTTAGAGAATGATTATTTAATATTTCATCAAAAGGACTTTTCATAAAAAGTTTTAATCTTACATCAAATTTTATTTTTATCTTTTATTGAAGTTTATTATAAGATTTTATGAATCTTTTTATTTTTTTTACTTTCATAATTAAATTCATTTTTTTAAGTCAGATAAAAAATCTTCTGCATTGTCATAATAATGAGAGTTTTCATTTTTGTATTCATCACTATTTATATATTCTACTAAAGTCATATCATCAATATTTTTTTCTTCTTTTTTTTCAGTTTGTATATATGAAACAAAAATATTATAATCAATTTTATTTCATAATTTTTCTATTATTTTACTTGACATATTTTCTACTAAAATTGAATTCATAATTTTATAATTAATATTTAATATATTAAATTATATTAAAAACATAAAATATATCAAATATTTCTTTGCAATATAAAAAAAATATAATATAATAGCTTTTGTAATTATATCTAGTGTATTTTTCTGGATTAATTAGCAAAATATTTTATTATTAAAAATACTTATTACTATGGCAGTAACAAAAGAAGACAAAAAAGCACTAGTTGCTAAGTTTGGAGGAGCAGATAAGAACACAGGTTCAGCTCCAGTACAAGTTGCAATTTTAACATCTGAAATTGAAAACTTAAAAAATCATTTAGAAACACATAAAAAAGATAATCATTCTAGAAGAGGTATTCTTGCAATGGTAGCTAAAAGAAGAAAAATGTTAGCTTATATTAAAAGAACAAATCCTACTGAATATACAAAAGTTATTACAGAATTAGGACTTAGAAAATAAAACAATTTACAATATTAAGTATTCTAAAAAATCCTCCAATTTATTGGAGGATTTTTTGTTATATTTATTATTGCTCTATCCACTTTCCACCTCTTTTTAGTAATTTTATCTATTTATTAAATATATAATAAGAAGCTAAATAAAAAGTAATGAAAATCAATATATAATATGTTGAATTTAGGAAATATTTAATATCAAAATCTAAAAAGTGATTACTATTAAATAATAAAAATGTAATTATAAATGAAAAAATAAGTGCTATTAATAATCATATTAGTATTAAATAAGTATATTCATAAAACATTCATATTTTTAACTTCTTTTTATTTCAACCGAATTTATTATATATTTCTATTTTAGATTTTTTGAATGTTTTTAGAAATTTTATAGAAACAGAAAAAGTTATTATTGAAAATATTGCAATATATAAAAGAATTGCATAAACAAAATAAAGTATGTAAATTGAAATTTCTTTTATTTTATCTATTAAATCTCAAATATTTATAAAAGTTGCTTGTTTTCAAAGTTTATTTGATAAGTCTATGTTAAAATTTTCTCATTTTTCTTTTGAATCGAAACTTAAAAAGTAATTTTTTGAAAATTATTTAAAATCTTTTTCATAGAAATTAAAATAAAAAAATGGTGAAACTCAATTTCTTTCAGATTTTCTTATTTGAGTAACTTCTAATTCTTTTTCTATTCATAAAATTAAAAATTTTATTTTATATCAAATTTCTATTCATAATCATTCTGCAAACTCTCTATCAACTCAAACTTCTCAACTTTTAAGTTCTTTTCATATTTCTATTAACTTGATTAATGATTTTGTAGTTGTGTTAAATTCTCTAGTATATTTACTAGAAACTTTTTCAACTCATAAATAATCTTTTAATGTTTTTCAATTTATAGTTAAAAGTCTTGCTCTTATTATTTCATAATACTCTTCTTCTTTAAAATCTTCTTTAATAGAATTTATATCTTTTTCATCTAAATTTATTACAAAAGTATCAATCTTTCATTTAATATTTTTATTTAAAAAATCTATAAATCCATTAGAAAATGTAGAAAAAATTAGAAATCAACTTATAGATATAAAAGTTGAAAGTACAATTATTATTGATAAATTTCAAGGTTTAATAGTTGATCTAATTGAGTCAAATAAATAAAAGTTTTTACTTAATTTATTTTTAATTAATTTGAAAATAAATTTTAATAATTTATTTAAGATAAATATTATAAATAAT
>JAUZRO010000112.1 GCA_030950465.1 Candidatus Altimarinota bacterium
TTGATGAGATGTTTTATTGCCTGAAATGTAAAAAAAATCCCAACTTTTGATAAGTTGAGATTTTTTGGTTGTTAGTAACTTTATTTTTATTAATTAATATTATGGTTGATAGTAACAAAATATTGATAATAATAAATTAAAAGAAATACAAAATATTACTGTAAAATGAATTTTAGAAAAAACTTATATTCATTGATCTATTAGCTCTATTTCAAATTTTAGACAATATTATTCATGAGAAGATGAACAAGTTATAAAAAAAGATTTAGAAAATAAATTATTTAAAGATTCTATAAAAGCAGAAAAAGACTTATTTAATACATATGTAAATATAACAGATTCTTTTAATGAGACTTTTGTGATAAGTGATAATAATACTGAAGCTATAGTTAATTGAGCAATATTTTTAGCTACAAGTTTTGCTAGTGCTTGATTATGAGCTTTGGTAAAATGAGCTAATTCAATAAAATGAGTATCTCAAGGTGTGAAAACTACCTATCAGTCAATTGCAGAAGTTTCTTTATTTTCTGCTGGAAATCTTTCATATAAAAATTATGTAAAATGATGATTAGATAGTAGTGATTACTTATTTACAATTATGATGTGATTAGCAATTGCATCAGCAACTAAATTAAAATGATTAACTTGAAAAACAGCAGAAACAATCTCTGTAGCATGAGCATATTGATGAGACCCACAAAAAATATTACAACATTTTTTAAAGTTAAAATGAATTAAAAATGCAAAATATTGAGTAGCTAACTCTAGTACAGCAGGCTCATTAACTAATTCTACATAAAAAAAAAGATAATAAATATAAATATTTATTATCTTTTTAAACCTCTCCAATCATCATTAATTTATAAATAAGACAATTTTTATCTTTAAAATCTCAAATTAATAATCTTCTTGCCTCTCTTGTTTCTACAAAATCTATTCTTCAAGAATGCCTTTTACTTCATAAAACTTCTGTATTTATTATTTTTTCATAAACTTCAAAAAATTCTTTATCCTCTAATAATATTTCTTCTAAATAAGAATGTTTTTTTATAAATTTTGAAAATAAAAATGTATAATGATTTAATTTCTCTTTATCATTTATTATTTGCAACAAATGATATAATCTACCAGCACTTAGACTATAATTATTTAAAATAACAGATTTTAGTGATTTTTCTAAGCTATTATTTTCAATATATTTTGGGAGTTTTGATTTATCAATAAATTTTCTAAAATCAGAAGTAATATATTCTTCTATAATTATATCAAGGGCTTTGTGATAAGAACTAATTACAGAAAATCAGTCAAAACTAGGATTATTTCTAAAATTATAATAATTTATTTCTGCTGAAATTATGTTTCTTATTATAGTAGATGGAATATTTACAAGCATTAATTCACCAAAAAAGTCTTGAATTTTATCAGTAATAATATCTTCAATATTATCATTTAAAAAACAAGTTTTTTCCTTTAAAGTAGTATTATTAATTTTAGCCTTTCAAATTTTTTTCAAATCCTCAGCTATTTCTTTTTTCATCCACTTTTGAGCAACTTCAAGTTTTTTCTTTAATTGATTATTTTCCTCTTGTAGAGTAGTTAGTTTTGTCATAAGTTAATTTTATCATATTTTTTAATAAAAAACAAAAAAAAAATTATTTTTTCTAAAAAACTTGAAATATATATAATTTATATATAATAAAAAAGCTTCCTTAATTTTGAGGAAGCTATCTTCAAAAAAAGGGAAGTAATATTTTACTTCCTAATGTACTACACATGAAGATCTATATTTCCTTCAAAAATGAAGAAGGAGAAATTTATTCTTTTAGTTATTCTAAACCCAATAAAACAGGTTGAAAAAAAGCTAAAAAAAATAAATAATAAAAAAGAGAGGTACGAGCCTCTCTTTTTTGTATCTTCAAAAATGTACTACAGTATGAAGTTAAATTAATTATATTCTACTTTACAATTAATGCAAATTTTTTTGGCTCTTTTCGTGATAGCAGGAAAAATACCATCTAAATTTCAAGTTTTTTCAAACAAAATCTAGCAGTTAATTTTTTGATATACATAACTTTTGAAGAAAATCAGTGTGAAACTCTTTTTGCAAC
>JAUZRO010000113.1 GCA_030950465.1 Candidatus Altimarinota bacterium
AATTTAACTTCTTTTATGTACCAAGGTTCTTTTAATCATAGTGCCTGTAAAAATAGTTCTTTTTCCATTTGATTTTTATTATATTTTAATATATTATATACAAAAATTAAGTTCTACCTAATTGATTTAAGGAAGAACCAATTATTTGTATGATGAAAATGTGCTGTAATAATTCCAGATTGAATTCTATTTTGAAGTTCAAAGGCACACAGAAAGATTAGAGAAATGCTTATTGAAAATAGTTGATTAAAAGCAGTTATTTCACTTCCTAGTGGAGTTTTTAAACCTTATGCCTGAGTTAGTACTGCAATATTAATATTTACAAAATGAGATGAAACAAATAATGTTTTATTTTATGATTTGCAAGCTGATTGATTTACACTTGATGATAAAAGAACTAAAATAGATAATTCTGATATACCTGATTGTAAAGATGTATTTAAAAAATTGGTACTTTGAAGAAAATATGATAAAAAACCTAAAGATGATGATAAATGGTTTTGGGTTTGAAAAGATGAAATAAAAGAAAATAAATATGATTTATCAATTTCTAAGTATAAAAAAATAGAATATACTCCAGTTGAATATGAAAAACCTGAGGTTTTAATAAGTGATATTAGAAAATTAGAAAGTGAAATAATTAATTGAATAAATGATTTAGAAAAGATGATTTAACTCAATTTTTTCAACAACATCCTCTCCTCTTCTTCTAAAAGATACCTCCATTTTCCACTTTCAATATCAAGTTGTAAACTTCAAATACTAATTCTACTTAAACTCAATACTTTTAAAGGAGTGCCAAATTTTGGATCTTTCATTGCTCAAAATAATCTACGAATATGTCTATTTTTTCCTTCATTAATTATAACTTTTAGTTTTGTTTTTGCTCATGCATTTCAAATTTTTTCTACAACTGATGCTTTTAAAATACCTATTCAAGTTTCAACTCATTTTAAAGCACTTGTAATATGCTCATCAGTTACATATCATCTTACCATAATTTCATACACTTTTTCACAACCTCAAGGTGTAGTTAATTTATTACCTATTCTACCATCTTTTGTAAACAATAAAAGTCACTTAGATTCTAAATCAAGTCTTCCAATTGGCATCCAGCCATCATTAAAAACCCAATCTGGTAAAAGGTCATAAACAGTTTTTCTTCCAAGTTCATCAGATCTTGTAACTATATAACCCTTTGGTTTATTTAGTGCTATTAAATTTTTTGAGTTAGTAGTTTCTTTCATAAGTAGTGATTATTATTTTTTTTATTATATATTAATATTTTTTTTATTATATATTAATATTTTTGGCTCTTTTCGTGATAGCAGGAAAAATACCATCTAAATTTCAAGTTTTTTCAAACAAAATCTAGCAGTTAATTTTTTGATATACATAACTTTTGAAGAAAATCAGTGTGAAAC
>JAUZRO010000114.1 GCA_030950465.1 Candidatus Altimarinota bacterium
AAAATATAAAAAATAATTAAAATTTATGTTACTAGAATTTAAATAAAATCTATCAATTTAATTTTTTTATATTAAAAATCATGTACAAAGTCTACATATTAAAATGCTCTGATAAT
Organism: Candidatus Altimarinota bacterium; assembly: GCA_030950465.1. GTDB lineage: Bacteria > Patescibacteriota > Gracilibacteria > BD1-5 > UBA6164 > CALLPO01. Next base: position 117 of record JAUZRO010000114.1, read on the forward strand.
ACACTTTACACCTGAATTACAACTGAATTAACTAAAAGATTAAGACAGCATAATTGAGAGATTTTTGGTTGAGCAAAATATACACTAGCTAGAAAACCAGTAGAGCTTTTATATTTTTAAGAAGCTGAAAATAGAAGTATTGCAAAGTAAGAGAGAATATGAGATTAAAAAATTAAAGAGAGTAGAAAAGTTGAAGTTGATAGAATTAGGAAAATTAAAAATTAATTAATAAAAAAATAAATATGTGCAATTCAATAAATTATTTTGGAATAAAAATAATAACAAAAATTATAACAACATTATTAATTACACTTTTTGTAATTAATTCTTCTTTTGCTCTGGAAGAGACTTCTAATATTAATTGGGAAAAATATAGTGTTTCAAAAGTATATTCTAAAAGTAGTAAAAAACTTACTTTTTTAGTTCAATTTAAAGTAAATTCAGAACCTAGTTTAAATTATAAATATTTTATTAAAATATTAACAAGTGAGAGAAAAAGAACTTGTGATTGAAATTTTATTTATACTAAATGAGCAATATATACAATTTGTTCTGTTAAAATAGATGATATTAAAACATTATATGAAAAAATAAATATTCATTTTGAGGTAGAAAATCAAGATAATTATGATACTGAAATTGAATTTTATAAAAATAATAATGTTTTAAAAAATGTTTCTAATTTTGATTATATATTATGAGTAGAAGATGAAATAAAAATTATTAATAATAAATCTAATATTTTGGATTTAGATGTTTTAGATACTGAAAAAAAAATAATTACTGAATTAAAAAAACAATGAAAAACTGTTATTTGATATGTTAATATTTGAGCAATTGAAAATTATAGAGATGATTATAAAGATTTTCCAGATAGTGTTATTTGAAAAACTTATCCAAATTGGGAAGATGAGAGATTTTTAGATATTAGAAATTATGAAAAATTTCAAGATTTAATCTTAAAAAGACTAGATATTGCAAAGGAAAAATGATTTGATGGAATTGAACCTGATAACATGGATACTTATGATAATTTTAATGAAGTATGATTTCAAATATATAAGTGAAATATGGAAGATTATTTAATTTGGTTAAATAAAGAAGTAAATAAAAGATGAATGTTTTTAATTCAGAAAAATGCTCCAGAATTATCCCCTAGAATGGAAAAATATTTTGATTGAGCTTTATTAGAATGAGCATTTTATAATAATTTTAAAAATAATTTTACTAATTATATTAAAAATAAAAAAATAGTTTTTAATGTAGAATATACTGATAATACTTCTAAAAAAGAGTTTTTAGAAAATATTTGCCCAAAATCAGAAAAATTATGATTTATTAGTATTTTAAAAAATAGAAATTTAGATGAATTTGTAGTTACTTGTAATAAAGATATTATAAAAAAAGAATTTACTAAATATTGAAATAAGGAATATAAATTAACAAAAAAAGAAATTAAAATACATAAACTTTTAGAAAAATTTTATATAAAGTTAGACAATAAATATTTAGATAATTATACTGCAAAAATAAATTTTTTAGAGGCTATTAATTTAAAAATTAAAAAATTAAAATTTAAAAATAAAAAAAATAAAAAATTATTAAATATATTAAATTATGTTGAATATAAAATTTCAGACAGAATATTCTGGTATAATTACCAAAGTTTTGAGAAATCATTAGAAATGAATAATTCAAAAAATAGTAATTTAAAAAAATTACTTCCACCAAAAAATTGAAAAAAATATTTTTGAGCATTTCAAGGATTTTGATGATGAGAAACAAATGTTTCAAAACAAAAATTAGAAAAATTTAAAAAAATTGTAGATAAAAATCCAGCTTGGGCCTATTTTTCTCAAGATTTTGCAGAAGAATGAATTAGATATCCAAAAGAAAATATTAAAAATATTATAGATTCTTGAGAAATCCCTTTTATTAGATTGATGCCTTCAATGGTTTATGAAAATAATAAAAAAGAATATAATTTAGAAAAAATATCTTCTTGAGTTTTTGATGATGAATTTAAAAAATGGGCAAAAGAAGCAAAAAAAGAAAAAAGTCCATTACTTATAGATTTTGCAGTTGAGATGAATTGAGATTGGTTTTTTTATTCATGAAAACCAAAACTTTATAAAAAAGCATATAGAAGAATTATTGATATTTTTAGAGAAGAGTGAGTGCAAAATGTAACTTGGTTTTTTCATCCAAATCTTCAAACTGTTCCTTATGAATCTTGGAATTTACCAAAAAATTATTATCCTTGAGATGATTATATTGATTGGATTTGAGTAAGTTTATATGGGACACAAAATCCTGTTGAAGAAAATATAGATTTTGAAAATACTTTAAAAGAATTTCATAAAGATATTTTGGATATTTCAGATAAAAAACCTTTTGCTTTACTTGAATTTTGAGTTGCTGATTTTAATCCAAATTATAAAAAAGATATTTGGGTTAAAAATACTTTTGAAACAATTTTATCAGATAAATATATAAATTTTTCAGCAATATCTATTTGGAGTGAAAAATGGGAAGAAGAGGATTATTATTCTGATTTAAGAATAAATTCTTCTAAAAAATCTTTAAATATGTATAATAAATATTTTAAAAATGATATATTTATAAATAAATTAAATTTTAGTAATAATAAAAATTTAATAAAATAATTATGGAAATAAAAATATATTCAAAATCAGAACAAATAAAAAATCCTGATTTTTTAAAGTGAGTAATAATTCCAAATCAAACTCATTCAAATAATATTATAGAAATAATTTTTTGAAAAGAAGATTTAAAAAACTGTGATTGAGTTTTTACTAGTAGAGAAAATAATTTTAAATTAGCTATTAGAACAGCAGATTGTACAGCAATTACTTTTATTGATAAATATAATTATTGAATAATTCATGCTGGTTGGAGATGACTTGTAAATTGAATTATTGAAAAAATGTTAGAAAAATTTGATAATCCAGAAATTTTTGTAGCACCTTTTTTGAAGAAATTTGAAATACAAAAAGATTTTTGTTATGATGAAATATTTGAAAAATTTTGAGATGAGTTTTTTGACCACCCCCAGCCCCTCCTTAATAAGGAGGGGAGTAATAAAATTATATTTAATTTTGAAAAAGCTCTAAAAAGTGTATTATGAGATAAAGCTATTTTTGATAAAAGAGATACTTTAGAAGATAGTGACTTTTATTCTTACAGAAGAGATAAAACAAAAGAAAGAAATTATACTATTTTAGAAAATAAATAAATTTTGTGAGATAAAGTAGCAAAAATTACTGAAGTAATTTTCTTAAAATTCCCCTATAATCCCCTTTATTATACCCTCAGGGGGCACCTAGAAGGAGATGAGAACACTGTACTATATTTTAATAAATTAATTATGGAAAAAATTATTTTTGATGTAGATTTGTTAAAAAATAGGTGATTAATTTTTTGAGGAAGATATTTACCATATAATCCTGATTTGTCTGATAGGGCAAAAGAAATGAGAAAAAATTTCACTTTTTCAGAAAAGAAAATGTGGAAAATGTATTTACAAGATTTTAATAAAAGATGAAAAAATAAAATCAATATTTTAAGACAAAAAATAATTGATAATTATATTGTTGATTTCTACATTCCTAATGTATAATTTAGTTATAGAAATTGATTGAGAAGTGCATAAAGGTAATAAAAGAATATGATTTAGAAAGAACAAAGATTTTAGAGTGATATTGATTAAAAGAAATTAGAATATTAAATTCTAAAATTAAAAATAATTTTGAATAAATTTGTAAAAAATTAGATAAAATTTTTGAAAAAATGGAATTAACTATGTGTTCATCCCCTTCTAGGTACCCCCTGAGGGTATATGAAAGGGGATTATAGGGGAATTTTAAGAAATTTTGTGAAACAAAATTTTGTTATAATAAAACTAAAAGTATGCTACAAAAATTTACATTATCTGAAAAAGAAAAATTTGATAAAATCTTCAAAAATAAAAAAGGAGAAACTGAAATAGAAAAATGATTTTATAGAAAAACTGAAAAATATTTGAAGTTTATAAAATGGCTTCCTTGAATTAGAATGGTTTGAGTTTGAAATTCTATTTCTATGAATTCTTCTAGTAAAAATTCAGATATTGATTTATTAATTGTTACAACACAAAATTCAATGTGGTTTGTGAGAATTTTAGTGACTTTAATTTTTCAAGTTTTATGAGTTAGAAAAAATGAAAAACATCATGCTTGAAGGTTTTGTTTAAGTTTTTTTTGTACTTTGGATTGATTAGATTTCTCTAAATTTGCTTTAGAAAAAGATCCATATTTATATTTTTGGATTTTATATTTTAAGCCAATATTAGATTATCATAATACTTATAATTTATTTATAGAAAAAAATAATAGTTGGGCAGATTTGTGAGAATATAAAAATATTTTAGAAAATAATAAAAATTATATTAAATATGAAAAAACTCCCCTCTTTACAAGGGAGGGGTCTGGGGTGGGTTTTATCAATAATTTTCTTAAAAAAATCTTTTTACCAAAGACTTTAAATTCATATAATAAAATAGCAAAGCCTTACTGAATCATTATAAATGATAATATGCTTAAATTTCATAATTGAGATGTAAGAAAAGAAGTAGCTGAAAAATTTTAAAGAAATAAAAATTATGCAAAAAAACAAACATTCTAATTATAAAAAAATAATTAAAATTATATTTATACTAATTTTAGGAATTTATTTGCTTTTAAATATTTTTCTATTTTTAAATCAGAAAGATATGCTTTACTTTTCAAATAATAAAGATTTATATAATTTTAGTTGAATATTATTGATATGCAGATAAAAATAAAGCTCCAAATATTAAAATGATTTTACAAGATGTAAGAAATATATGAAATTACTTAAAAGATAAGAATTTTGATAAAACTTATGTAATGTGAAGAAGTTTATGAACTTGACCAGCAAGTTATTTTGCAAAAAGTTTTAAAACAGATAAGCTACTTTTAGTTTCAGCATATGATGAATTATATAAAGTTGCATATAAAAAATATCCAATTTTTCCAATAAAATATTTATTTACACAAAATTATAAATCTATAAGTTATTTAAATAATTTTAAAAATAATTTTTTACTTATTCATTGAAAAATTGAACTCATCATAATATTTTTGAATTTGAAGAAGTTAAAAGGAAGATTATAGAATATTTTAGTAATTAAAAAATACTTAATGTACAAAGTTTACATCCTAAAATGTTCTGATAATACACTTTATACTTGAATTACTACTGATTTAGAAAAAAGATTGAAACAGCATAATTGAGATATTTTATGATGAGCAAAATATACACTTTCTAGAAAACCTGTTGAATTATTATATTCAGAAGATTCAGAAAATAGAAGCACTGCTACAAAAAGAGAAATGCAAATTAAAAAATTTAATAGAGAAAAAAAATTAGAATTAATTAATAATAAATAAAAAATGAAAATCTTAAAAATAATATTTATACTACTTGTGATTATTTGAATATGAATAAGTAGCTATCTAACTTATACTCATTTTACTAATGTTTCTGTTGCTTGCTGAACAGAAAATAGTCAAGTATTTTGAATTACTCAAGAAACTAGTGATTGTAATTCTGTTCTAAATAGTAAATATTCTGAAATATTATGAGTTCCTGTTTCAATTTTAGGAATATTATTCTATATTTGAATATTAGTTCTCTTTTTACTTAATCTTTATAAAGAAAAATTTAATAAAATTACTAAAATTAAATATTTTGACAAATTTTTATTAATTTGAACTAGTATTTGATTATTAATGTCTATTTATTTTACTTTTGTTCAATTATTTATACTTAAATCTTTTTGTGTTTATTGTTTTACTTCTGCCTGTATAACTTTAATATTATTTTGATTTACTATATTTTTATATAAAAAATGATGACTAAAATAATCTTTTTACTTCCACCTAGTGAGGGAAAAATTCTGATAATAAATCTTTAAGTTTTACTTTTAAAAAGCTAGAAAGTATTTCAACAAATGTTTCTGAAAAAGATTTAAAATGCACTTGAACAAGATTTGAAGAATGATTAGAATTAAATAAAAAAAGAGAATAAATTCTCTTTTTTTATAATTCTTCTATAATTTCAATTAATACTTCCTCAATAATAGAGTAAAGTTTTAATGTTTTTTTAGTTAAATTAAATGATTCTTCTTTTTTTATATTTATTTTTTTTAAAATTAACTTAAAAAGTCATTTTTGTTTTTCTATAGTTAAAAGTTTTATTTTTTCAGAATTTTTAAATTTAATAATTTTAATTTTAATTTTTAATTTTAATACATTATTTAATTTTTCTTCTTGAATTTTATTATTTTCTTCTATTTTTGTTTTAATTGTAGAAACTTTAGTTTCTATTTCTTTTTTATTATCCTTGATTTCAGATTTTATCTCATCTTCTTTTATAATTGTAGCAAGATTTTTTTCTACAAAAATATTATATAAAGTTATTTTATCTTTATCTATAGAAGGTAATAGAGAATTATATAATTTTGTCTCTAAATCAAGTAATTTATTTATTTTATTTTCTCAGGATAAATTTATATTTTCTTTATCTTTTTTATAAGTAGAAATAATATTTTCTATTTCCAAGAATTCCTCAGAAATTAAATCTTTAGAAAAATAATTCTGTAATTCTCAATGTTCTATTTTAAATTTTTCTAATATAGAAAAATTTATAACCTTTTTAGATTTTAATATTTCAATATCATTTTCTAATTCTTTTATAGTTTTTGGTTGTTCTTTGCTTTCTTCTATAATTTTTCAAGAAGAAGCAAAAGAAGTATTCAATCAAAATGATATTAATACAAAAAATATTAAAATATTAAATATTAATATTTTATTCACAATATAGTTTTAAAGTGTATTTATTTAAAAGTAGAGAATTTAAAAAATAATTTTAGTTTTTTTAGGCTTTAACTGAAATTTCTTTTTTAAAAAAATTCTCTAACAATTAAGTAATACTATATTACCTCATTATTAAAAAATTTCAAATATATAATGTGAAAGTTATGTGAAGATAAATAATAGTTATTTTAAAAGTAAATCCTAAAACTAAATCATTTTTCTATATCAGAATTAATTTTAAAACTCCAATTATGTTCTATAATAATTTTTCATACAATACTTAATCATACTCAAATTCATCTTAAATTAA
>JAUZRO010000115.1 GCA_030950465.1 Candidatus Altimarinota bacterium
AATGGACTGATATTGAGATTCAGCATATAGGCAAACTATGAGAAAAATTGCTCCTCATGTTTGTCTTATTTCAGAATTCTATTCTTCTGACTGATTAGTTATGTCAAAATTTTTAGCTGATTCAGTTTTACCTCATGAAAAATCTGAAGACCCTTTAGCAATACAAATATTTTGAAAAAATCCAGAAATGTTTGCAAAAGCAGCAAAAATTATAGAAAAAGAAAAATATAATATTTCAGGAATTGATGTAAATATGTGATGTCCAGCTAAAAAGGTTGTAAGAAGCTGACATTGATCAAGTTTAATGATAAATGAATGTATGGCCCTAAATATTATTACAGCTTTAGATGAAGCTACTTCCCTTCCAATTTCAGTAAAAACAAGATTAAGTTTTGATTGATGACAAGATTTAATTAAATTTGGAAAAAACTTAGAAAAAGCTGGTTGCAAATTATTAACAGTTCATTGAAGAACAGCAAAACAGGCATATACTTGAACTGCAAATTTAGAACCAATATACAAACTTCAAGAAGAATTAAATATTCCAGTTGTTGCAAATTGAGATATTATGAACTTTAAAGACTGAATTTCTAAAGTTAAAAATCTAGCTTGATTTATGATTTGAAGATGAAGTTTTTGAAATCCCTGGTGTTTTTTATGAGATAAGCATAATCCAGAAAATATTTCTGATTTAGAAGAGAAAAAATTATATTCTCATTTAATTCCAAATAATTTTGTTGACTGAATATATTATCCAACTTTAGAAGAAATGTTAGACACAATGGATTTTCATGCAAAAGTTCTAGTAGAAACAAAGTGAGAAAAAAAATGAAGTTTAGAAATAAGAAAACATTTAGTTCAATATTTAAAACATTTCCCTTGAGTAAAAGTCTATAGAAAAAGACTAGTCACAACTGATACTTATGAAAATTCTAAAAGTATAATTCAAGAAATAAGGGAAACTTTTAAAGAATTTTTAGGAAGAAGACCTTGATTGTGAGAAATTACTAAGGAAAATTTGGGAATGGAATAAAATATTTAATTTAAAGCCCCCTTTTCAAAAAGGGGGTTGGGGGATTTTTAAGATTTTTTATGAAATAAAAAATTGTTAAATAAATCTTTAATTTAAAATAACAAAATTTTACTAAAGTAGAATTTCTTAAAAATCCCCTATAATCCCCTTTTACAAAGAGGATGAAAACATAATTAAGTTAAAATTTAGTAAATAATTAAAATAATTATATGGAAAATGATAGTTTTTGAATTGATATTTTAAAAGAAAAAAACTTAATTTCTGGCTCAAAATTTTTTCCATATAATCCTAAATTGAAAGATAGAGCAAGTGAAATGAGAAAAAACCAAACTCCTTCTGAATTAAAATTATGGAAATGATTTTTGCAAAATTTTAATAAAAGGTGAGAAAATAAAATTACAATATTAAGACAAAAAATAATTGATAATTATATTGTTGATTTTTATATTCATTCTAAAAAATTAATAATTGAAATTGATTGAGAAATTCATAATAATAGAGGAGAATATGATAATATAAGAACTGAAATATTAGAATGATATTGATTAAAAATAATTAGATTTTCAAATAATGAAATTTCTTATAACTTTGAAGAGGTTTGTAAAAAAATAGAATTAATTATTAAAAAAGAAATTTAATTTAAAGCCCCCTTTCAAAAGGGGGTTGGGGGATTTTTAAGATTTTTTATGAAATAAAAAATTGTTAGTTAAATCTTAAATTCAAACTAACAAAATTTTACTAAAGTAAAATTTTTTAAAAATCCCCTATAATCCCCTTTTACAAAGAGGATGAGGACATAGTTAAATTAGAATTTTATGAAGAATAAAAAATAATATTAAATAATGCAAAAAATACCTGAGTCATATAAGCAAATTCTTTCAGAAGAAACTAAAAAAGAATATTATAAAGAAATAATCTCTTTTTTAGAATCAGAAAAAAAAGAATGAAAAATTATTTATCCTGAAGAAAAAAATATTTTTAATGCTTTAGAGTTAACTACTTTTGAAGATATAAGGGTAGTTATTTTATGACAAGATCCTTATCATTGAAAGAATCAAGCACATTGATTAGCTTTTTCAGTTCCAGAAAATCAAATAAAACTTCCACCAAGTTTGAAAAATATTTTTAAAGAATTAAATAAAACTCCCCTCCTTAATAAGGAGGGGCTGGGGGTGGTATCTTGAAATTTAGAAAAGTGGTCAAAACAATGAGTTTTACTTTTAAATACTATTTTGACAGTTGAAGAATCTAAACCTGCTAGTCATTCAAAAATTGGTTGGGAAAAATTTACAGATAACATTATAAAAACTATTTCAGAAAAAAAAGAAAATATAGTTTTTCTTTTATGGTGAAATTATGCAATTTCTAAAGAAAAATTAATAAATAATTCAAAACATAAAATAATTCAAACATCTCATCCATCACCTCTTTGAGCTTGGAGATGATTTTTATGAAGTAAATGTTTTTCTGAAACTAATGATTATTTGAATAAAAAATGAATTAAAGAAGTGAAGTGGTAAAAATTATATTAAAGAGACTACTTTCTCTTTTATTATATCAAATTCTGGCCGTATATTTAATCAAGTTGAATTTCAATAATAAAATTTTTTTCAAAAATATATATCCTCACACTCAACATAAATATTTGATCCTTTTTTCATTTCATCTAAAAAATTAGACTTTAATATTTTTGGAAAAGGAATTCAATTATCATAAATAAAAGGATTAGATGGATCAAAAATAAAATCTCATTCTTCTGTTGAAATTATTAAAAATGTATGTTGTTCTCAAAATTCATGATCAATATTTCTTAATAATTCTCAATTAAATAGTGAACTTTTAATATTATTGTCTTGAAAAAACTTTTGTGCAAGTAATGAAATCTCTACACACATTCATTCATTGTTTTTTAAAACTTCTGATAAACAATTATTATCTCATTTTAAAATATTAGATCTTATTTCTAAGCTAGAATTATTCTTATTCTTATTTTTATTAAAATACTTTCAAAAAACTAATCACATTACAAAAAGAGTATAAAATAAATCTCAATTAAAATTAGTTTTAGTTTTTAAATCTTTTTTTATAAATTCTCTATTATCTTGATTTTTTAAAAGTGAATGATTAATTTTATCCATAAAATCTGTAATTATTGGAGATTTGAAATCTGCAATTTCAAATATTGAATATCAATCATTTAAAATTGATCATCAAACTGGTATATAATCTCAATCTTTAATTTCATCAATTTTAATAGTATTTCAATAATATTTAGTTAATTTTGGTATATTACCATTTCTAATAATAGTAGAAGTTACATCTAGTTCATCAGATTTTCAAATAGAATTAACATCATCAGTTGTTCATGTGTAATCAATAGACATATTATATATTTAATTTATAAGATATGATCTATATATACAGTTAAAAAGAAAAAAGTCAATAAAAAAAACTAGAAATAAATTTCTAACTTTTTTTAAAGCAATTATGCTTCTGTGTTTTCTTCTTTTTTCTCTTCTCTTTCTTGAGCGAAGTCAATTCTTAATTCTCTACCATCAATTTCTTTACCGTCCATAGCTTCTTTAGCTGCAGCAGCATCTTCAACTGTAGTAAATTCAACAAATCCAAAACCTTTAGATCTACCAGTTTCTCTGTCAGTAACAATTCTAACAAAAGCAACTTCACCAAATTCTTTGAAGATATCTTTTAAATCTTGCCATCTTAGGTTCCATGAAAGGTTCCCTACGAATAATTTATTTGTTTCCATTTTATAAAAAGGATAAATTTGTAAAATACAATGTAAACTTTCCACAATTAATGAGTACCAATTTAACATTGTAATAATAATATTATATATTTGAATTAATGCAAACTTTTTTTTGGCTTTTTTAATATCTATCTTTATAAATAGGTTTATTATTATATAATTTCATATTATCAAACATTTTATCTTTTGATATACCTTTACTTAAATTAAGCATAGGTTTTAATAATACAGTTTTCATTTGATTTGCAATAATATAATCTTCTGTTGCTTGTTCAAATCATGTAAATGATCTTCAAGAAGATATTGTTGCAACTATTCCATATGTAGGATATTTAGAATAATCATAATTTGATTTTGTAGGAATAAATGATAAATCTTTATTATAAAGTTTTGTTATTTGAGAAGTGCTCATTTTTTCTAATTCTGCAACTGTAATTTTTAATTCTGGATATAATTTCATAAATCTACAATCTAAATTTAATCCATATAATCTTCAAAAATATTGATCATTTCTTAAATCAGCTTTTTCTTGTGAATTGATTAAAGATATACTTTTAAATGTATCTCTATCTTTTATAAAAATAGATTCTGCTGGACTATAACAAATATTTTTTCTTTCCCATTTTAATCTGATGAAATGAATTTGTGCATAAATATTTTTTTTTTCATTGTACTTTAATTGTGATAACTTTATTCTATCTTCATTTGTTCATTTAAAGTTATGTCTTAGAATAGCAATTTCATCGAATCACTTATATAGTTTTTTAGTAAGATTTTCATATTCAGATTGTTCATTACTTGTTAATCATAAATTATATTTAGCATCTCTATATAATCCAAATGGTATTTCAATTTCTCCTCCTGCAACTATTAAACTTGTTTTGTATTCTTTATCTGAAATTTTATTATTATTATCAAGTGATCTTTTTATTGATATAGCTTTTCTTTCTTGATATGCTTTATCACCAAGATATACTTTATAAGTATCTGTTGTAACTTTTATACTATCATTCATTTCAGATAAGCTCATCCCAGATTCATTAGCATAAGATTGTAATATTTCATTATTTTCTTTATCTGTTTTAGCAATTTCTAAATTATAAGATAAAACTGTATCAGATTCTTTAATTAAAGGTCTTAATAATAATGCACATTTAGTTTGAATATACTTTTCAGAATAAATACCATTAATTGTAATAAAATCTTCTAATTTTAATAATAAATACGTATATAAATTAGATTTTTTAGAATCTTTTTGTGTTTTTGCTAATATAGTCATTATTTTTTGATTTACTGCATATGATTTTGCACTTGTCATCTTTTTCCCAAGTTTTCATAACACTTTATCAATTTTTATTTTTAATTTAGCATCAACTGTATTTGCTGAGTCTAATACTTGTATCATTAATGCATCTGTACATTGTTTCCCATATGCTTCTGTATATTTTGATTCATCAGCATTAACTGCATTCATAGAACCTATAATAAATAACCCTACTAATAATGTTCCAATTACTGCTTTTAAATTTAATACTGTTTTCATACTTTTTACTTTTTATATTAAAATAAACTTTTCTTGTTTAGAACAATATTATATATTTGAGTTAATGCAAATTTTTTTTGGCTTTTTTAAGCAATTTTATTATAATATAAAAAATAAAATATAAAAAATCACTTTATGATAAAAAATCTTCTAAAACAAATTCCAAAACAACCTTGAATTTATCAATATTTTGATAAAAATTGAAAAATAATTTATATTTGAAAAAGTGTTAATTTATTTTCAAGGGTACATTCTTATTTTAATTGAAAATCTAAGCTAAATTTTGCTAAGCAAAAAATGGTTGAACAAATAGTTGATATAAAAACTATTATTACAGAAAATGAAACTGAAAGTTTAATTTTAGAAACTAGTTTAATAAAAGAATATCTTCCAAAATATAATATTTTGATGAAAGATTGAAAAAATCATATTTATATAAAAATTACTGATGAAGAGTTTCCTAAAGTTATAAAAACTAGATTTAAAAATTCCCCCCTTCAAAGGGGGGTTAGGGGGGGAGAATATTTTTGACCATATATTTCTAGTAATGATGTGGAAAATATTTTAAAAGTTATAAAGAAAATTTTTTGATATTGAGTTGGTGAAAATAATTTTTTCAAAAATAGTAATAACTATAATTTAGATAAATATTTATTTACCTCACCCCAGCCCTCTCCTTTGGAGGAGAGGGAGTTAAATTGAAAAGAATTAATTAAAAAGACTTATTTTAAACAATTAGAAAAAATTAGATACTTTTTAAAATGAAATTATAAAGAAATAATTTCAGGTTTAAGAGAAAATATGATGGAATATGCTATGAATCATGAATTTGAAAGAGCGGATATATTAAAAAAACAAATTGAAAGTATTGAAACTTTAAATGAAAAACAAATAGTTAGAGAGTGAATTATTTGAGATTTTGATATTATAAATTATTTGGAAAAATTTGATAAAATATTTATCTGAAAAATTGAAATTAGAGATTCTAAAATGATTTGATTTTATCCTTATGAAATAGAAAATAATCTATGAGAAAGTGTAGAAGATATTTTGAAAGATTTTATAAAAAGAGAAAACTTAAATAAAGTTTTAGAAGATCCAGAAAGCAAAAAGCCAATAATTATTTGTTCAAAAGATATAACTTTAAAAGAAGAAATTTTCTCTAAAATAGAAATAGAAAATTCTAAAAAGTGAACAAAAAATGATTTACTAAAAATGTGTTACAAAAATGTCTATGAATTTGCTTATAAAAAACA
>JAUZRO010000116.1 GCA_030950465.1 Candidatus Altimarinota bacterium
TGAACAATTAATAGTGAGTTAAATATATTAAAAGATAATTTCATATTTGAAGATGACACTTTTAGAGATAATGTAGAAAAAAATATAGATTTACCTGGTATAGTTATATTTGAAAATGATGAAGAAACATCTTTTTTAGATTCTTTCACTATAGAATATATAAATTTTTTAGATGAAAATAATATTGAATACCCTAATCTGAAAAAATCAAAACTTTTATTATCTAAAAAAGATTTGAATAAAGTTTTATCAAAAGTAAAGTATAGAATGTGAAAAATGAATTATGATTTTAAAATTGATTTTTCTTTACAAAATTGACAAAAAGAAACTGTTACTTTAAAAAATATTTATAAAAAACCTATAAATGTAGAAGAAAAAGAAATTAATAATTGAGAAAAAGAAATTATAAAAAAAATAGAAAATTATACACCAAAACTGGTATGAAATAATTCATTGCAAAAATATTACAATAAAAAAGTATTATGAGTTACACCAAGTGTTTCAAGAGTTGAATATGTAAAAAAAGAATTTTGAAAAATAAATCTTCCAAAATGAATTAAAGATGAACTTATAAAAATAATTCCTTGATTAGCCGCTCAAGAAAGTAAATATGATAATAGTGCATATAATAAAGAAAGTTGAGCATTTTGAATTTTCCAATTCACAGATAGAAATTTCATTGATTCAATAAAAGGTTGAAGATTATTAAAATGTGAACATTTAAGTGAAAAAGAAAAAGAGCAAATTAAAAAAATAAGTAGTTTAAGTGAAAAGGAAATTAAAAATAATTCTATTTATATTAAATTAAAAAATAGTTTTAAATCTTCAATGAAAAAGATTACTTGGTCATCTATTAATTATTTTGATTTTTTACATACAAAATTAACTAAAGTAACACAAAAAGTAAAGTGAAATTTTGTTACTTCAAATAGAAAGATTTTTGATAATATAACAAATATATATTGATTGAATAAAAAAGAAAGTGATAAATTTATGGTATATATGATGGTTAATTCATATAATACAGGTTGAGAAAGAATTAATATATTATTAGGTGATTTTTATAAATATATAAAAAATAATCCTAATTTATTTAATAAAAATAATACAGCCCTATCTTTATTAAATGAAATTACTAAATATGGTAAACAAAGCAAAGAAGGTTCATTAAAATGATATAATAGTCACTCTTCTGAATATGTTTGGAAAGTTATTTCTTGAAATGAAGCTGTAAAAACTTTGCAAAATTGAAATAGAAAAAAAATAAAAAATAATAAAAGTTATAAATTAAGTAATAACACATTTAATACCCCTATATATAAAAGAAATTTTTCTAAAAGAACAATTCTATATTTTTATTTTTCAAAACAAAATGGATATGAATATAAAATAATAGAAAATTTAAATGAAGCAAAAAAATTATCTAAATGAATAAATCCATATTTAGTTAAATATAGCAAAGGAGATTTTAATAATATTCCACTTATATTAGATTGAATATGACAAGGAAAATGAGTAAATGAAAACTATTTATATTTTACTAAAATGACTTTTAATACATTAAAAGAAATTGCAAATGAAGTAAATAATAAATTAAAATTTAAAATAAAAGTAACTAGTGGTTTTAGACCCAAAGTATATAATAAGAAAATAAGAGGTGCCTCAAAAAAATCACCACATCAATCTGGTAGTTGATTTGATATTTCATTAAGAGGACAATCACAAGTATTTGAAATATTAAAAACTTTTGACAGGCAATGAAAAATTATATTAACAAAAGAAAGTGATCATTTTCATATAACTGTTACTGACCCAAAAATTAGAGCATTAGTAAAATAATTTTTTGACAAAAAAGAAAAAAACAATATATTATTAGCACTTAAAAATAGTAGGTGCTATTTTTAATTTAAATTTTAACTAAAAACAAATGAAAAAAACACATAATTTTGAAGCAGAAACTGGAAGAATATTGGAATTATTAACTCATTCTATTTATTCTAATAAAGAAATTTTTCTAAGAGAAATTATTTCTAATTCTAGTGATGCTGTTGATAAAGCTAGATTAAAATCAATTACTGACACAACTTTCTTAAAAGAAGGAGAAAAATTTGAAATAAAATTAGATATTGATAAAGAAAAAGGAACTATAACAATTACTGATAATGGTATTTGAATGACTGAAGATGAATTACATAAAAATCTTGGTACAATTGCAAAATCTGGGACTAAAGAATTTGTTGATAAATTAAAAGCAGCTAAAGAAAATTCTGAACATAATTTAATTGGACAATTTTGAGTAGGTTTTTATTCTGCTTTTATGGTTGCTGATAGTGTAGAAGTTACTTCAAACTCTGCCAATAATGGAAATGAAGCTTTTAAATGGACAAGTGATTGAAAAACTGGTTATGAAGTATCAAAAGCCTTGAAAGAGTGAAGAGGTACTGAAATTAAAATGTTTATTAATGAAGCAAATAAAGAATTATTAGAAGATTGGAAAATCAGAGAATTAGTAAAAAAATATTCTAATTATGTTGGGACTCCAATAATGATGAAAGAATTAGATAATAGAAATGATGAAGATAAAAAGAAAGAACCAAACAAAGTTTTTAATTATGAAAAAATAAATGAAACAACTGCTATTTGGAAAAAAGGTTCAAATTCAGTAAAAGAAGAAGAATATCAAGAATTTTATAAAACTATATCAAGTGATTTCAATAAACCACTTTGTCATATTCACTCAAGTGTTGAAGGAATGGTTAGCTACAAAACTCTTCTATATATTCCTCTTGAAAAAAATATGTTCAAAGATATTAGAGATCCAAGTCAAGAATATGGTCCAAAATTATATGTTCAAAATGTATTAATACTAGATAATGCAAAAGAATTATTACCAGTTTGGTTAAGATTTGTAAGTTGAGTTGTTGAAACTTCTGATTTACCTCTAAATATTTCAAGAGAAATGTTACAATCTAATGCAACTTTAGATAAAATTAAAAAAGCATTAGTTAAAAAAGTTATTTCAGAATTGAAAAAAATGTCAAGAAAAGAACCTGAAAATTATGCTAAATTTTTAGATAATTTCTGAGAAGTATTAAAGGAATGAATTCATTATGAAGCAGAATTAAAAGAATCTATTGCTGAACTTTTAGATTTTAAATCAATTAATGAAAGTAAAAAAATAAGTTTAGATGTTTATTTAGAAAATTGTAAAACAGAAAAAGAAGAAGATAAAAAAACTATTTATTATATTACTGGTAAATCTCAAAGTGAAGTTTTAGCTAGCCCATATTTAGCTCAATTTAGAGAAAATAAAGTTGATGTTTTACTTTTAACTGACCATATTGATAGTTTTATAGTTCAAACTTTGAATGAATATAAATGAGCAAACTTAAAATCAATTACAGCTGATGATATTGAATTATGAGAAACTACTGAAGAAGATAAAAAAGAAAAAGAAGAAAAAGCTAAAGAATTTAAAGATTTATTAGAACTTACAAAAAATACAATTTGAGCTGAAAAAATTGAAAAAGTAGAATTAAATGATAAATTAGGTTCAGCATTATGAGCACTAAAAACTCCAACAGGTTGAGTTGATCCACAAATGGAAAAAATGATGAAAGCAATGGGACAACCGGTTCCATCTCAAAAAAGAGTTTTAGAATTAAATCCAAAAAATGCATTAGTTTCAGCTATGCAAAAAGAATTTAAAGCAGATATTAAATCTGAAAAATTATCTGATTTGATGAAATATGCTTATAATCAAGCAGTTTTACTTGAATGAGGTGAATTAGAAAATATTGCAGA
This sequence comes from Candidatus Altimarinota bacterium, assembly GCA_030950465.1. Classification (GTDB taxonomy): domain Bacteria; phylum Patescibacteriota; class Gracilibacteria; order BD1-5; family UBA6164; genus CALLPO01. The sequence goes on from JAUZRO010000116.1 coordinate 3,805, forward strand.
ATTTGTAGAATTAACTAATAAATTTGCAGGAGGTTATATTAAATAGGAGAATATTGTTAAAAAATTTGCAAAAAATAATTTATATAATAATGTTAATCATATTTCTAACAATATGGGTAAAATACTAAAAAAGAGAGAATTAGTACTTCTCTCTTTTTTATTATTTCTTTTTTTCTGAACAAAACACACAGTCACATTGGACAGCACATTTTTTTTAGGTTCAGTCAAAGAAAATGTAAACAGATATCAACAATCTGTTTTCATAGATACATAATATCTAGTCATAGTTTCTAACAATTAGGAAGTAAAAAACTTCCTCCTTACAAGATAAAACACTTTCTCATAAAAAGAAAGCTTTGCTATTATAAATCAAAAAAGTATAAAGCAAATTAAAAACAGCAAAATAAAATTTTGCTGTTTTTTTGTTTTTTGATATAATAAGTTTATTAATTTTTAATATAAATATTTATGAAGAAAATAATTTTGGGGCTAGTTTTGTTTTTATTGTTAGGAAATTTTGGGTTTGCATGAATAAGTTTTGATAGTTGATTAAAGGAATGACAAGAGATAGAAGATAGGGTAAAAGAATTAAATATAGATTTAAAAAATTGAATTGAAAAATTTAATAAAATGTCTAATGAAGAAAAAATAAAAGTTGAAAATGATTTTTTTCTTTTTAAAAGATGAATTGAATTTAAAAAGAAAATGTTATATATAACAACAGAAAAAGAAAAAAAGGCATTATTCAAAGAGTTTAAAAAAGAAATAAATATAGAGTCTGAAAGGTTTAAAAATATTAAAAAAAATACAGATATTGCAATATCTAAAATGATAAAATATGAAAATAATAAAGTTATCATAGAAAAATTGAAAAATAATTTTTCAAAATCTATCATTTTAAAAATTAATAATTTAATTTCAAATAAGAATATTAAAAAATTAAAAGAAATAGATTGAAAATTAAATAAAATAGATTTAGAAAATAAAAAATTTCAAAAATTAAAAGTAGTTTTAGAATATTTAAAAGCAAAAATTAAATTGGAAATTTATGAAAGAGAAAATAAATAATTAAATTATCCTAAAACAGCAAAATAAAATTTTTCTGTTTTTTTTATATTTTGATATAATGAGCTTATTAATAAATAATTTCAAAATTATGACAACATTAGAAATAAATACTTCAAATTTAAATAAAATAAATCAATTAATAAGGTTTGCTTCTGAAAAATTAAATTTTGATGTAAAAGTAATAAAAAATGAAAATTCAATTCAATTTGAAAAATTTTCAGGAGGGTATATTAAATAGAATAATATTGTTAAAAAATGGCTCCTTTCGTGATAGCAGGA
>JAUZRO010000117.1 GCA_030950465.1 Candidatus Altimarinota bacterium
TAATTTAACTTCTTTTATGTACCAAGGTTCTTTTAATCATAGTGCCTGTAAAAATAGTTCTTTTTCCATTTGATTTTTATTATATTTTAATATATTATATACAAAAATTAAGTTCTACCTAATTGATTTAAGGAAGAGCCAGAAATGTTTTAGATCAATTTGTTGGAGATTTTGCTGCAACAGAAGAGTCTGATGGAACTGATGACATTAGGGGCATTGATATGCCTATATATTGTTATCTTGTAAAAACAAAACCACAAAATGCAAAAAAAATTGAAGATATAGATGAAAAAGATTCTACATCTAAAATGATTGCTGCAAAAATATCTATTGAAGCATATTTAAAAAACAAATAAATCTAATAGAACTTCTTGTAATTACTTACAATGAAAAACTAAAGATTTCACAATTTGTTTGAGAAGAGAGTTTATCTCTCTTCTCACCTAGTCAAGAGGTTTATCCTCTGACTTTTTTTTGCCTAAAATTTTAAGTTAAAAATTCTTGTAAATTTTCTTTTGTATTTACTCATTTTTCATCTAAAAACTTTTCTGAATATATTTTTATTCAGTGTCATATATTTTGATAATCTACTCAATAATTACTTCAAATAATTGTATTATAACTTTCTATGTTTTCACTACCTCAAAAAAGCATAAATAATTTTATGTTTCTTTTTTGATTTTTATTTATATTGGCTTTTTTAGAATTTTTATATTCTATTAAAATCTTTTTTCAATTAGATAAATTTATTTGAAAATCAGGATTTATGATTACAGAAGTTTTATCAATATTCTTTTCTATGTATTTTTTTAGTTCTTCTTTTTCTTGATTATTAAATTCACTATTTTTTATTATTTCTTCATAATTATGAAAATTTAACTCTTCTGTTTTTTGAGGACTTTCTGATAAATTAAATTTTTCTCAAAATTCTTTTTCAACTTCTTCTCACATTTTTCTATTTAAAGTTCATTGAACACTTTTTTTATGTTCCTTTCTTATTGATTCAAATTCTGGAGAAAAAATATTTCTTTTTACTTGATTTACAAACATTTGTAAAGGTGGTGTCATTGAAAAATCTTTGATATATTTTTTTCAATTAGTTTCTTCAAATTTATTTTTAAATTCTTCTGGTAAATCTTTAATATCTATTAATTCATTTTTATAAAAAACTTTTTTTACTTCAATATTTCATTCTAAAAAAGTAGATAAATCTGAAACTTTTACTATCGTATTTACTCTAAAATATCAAACTTCTTCTTTTGTATCTAAATTATCTAATAATTTTTCATAACTTTTATAAACATCTGTTTTCATAACTTCAAAGGCTCAATCATAAGCTCTTCAAATATAACAATTATCTAATTTGGTATATTTTTTTCAATTTGGTGAAATTACTTTTAATGTCCAGTTTCATAATTCTAAATCATCTTTTAATAAAATTTTTTCTTTGGGATTATCTATCTGTATATTTTTTATTTTTGAAATATCTTGTTTTCATATTTTTTGTATAATTCTATCTACTTTAACTTGTATATCTGAAACTATAACATTTGAACTTGTTGCTTTTCAACTAAATCAATATGTAATATTAGAATTGGCAAGTGGCATAATAATATAAGGTTCTCAGTCAGTATCAATATATAATTTATTATTTGTAATAGCTAATTTTCATCAAGTTTCTATTTTATGATTTTTAACTTTTTTAAATTCATCTGTAGTAAAATTACTATTAAAGATTTTATTTTCAGTATCAAATCAATCTTTAAAAAGTAAGGAATATTTTTTAAGAAATTCTCAATCAATATTTCACCTACTTCAATAATCAGAAGCTCATAATTTTGTTTGATTTGGATCTTGATAAATTATTAATGTTCTATTTTCAGGATCAATTTTAATATTTTCTTTTGTAAAAAATCTATATCATTCATTTTTATCTCAACTTAAAAAAGAGTCTTTTAAAAAATCTAAAGTATCTGTAGAATAATCAGATGATGAAAAAATAGAATTTACCATTATATTTTGTTACTAACAAGCATAAAATAAAAGTAAGGGGCTAAAGACCCTTGTTAAAGCTATTGATTTTTAAGAATATAGAAATAATTCTATATATTAGTACACCAACAAGGGTCTTTAGCCCCTTGCTTGATAATAATTATATTTTAATATTACTATATCAATATATTATCATTAAATTATTATTTTTGCAAAATATTAGTGTTTTTTAAAGTCTGAATTTATATTTATTTTAAAAAATGTACATTATAAATAAATATTTTATAATAATTCATACTTTAGTCATACTTTATATTTGACATTATATATTTTATAAATATATTTGAGTTATGAATATTAAAGATTGTAGAAAAATCTAATTATTATGTTTGTACTGGACTTTTAATTAAGTCCAGTCAGCATAAAAAGTATAATTAATTATGACTGAACTTGATTAAATTTTGATTTTCACACAGCTCTATTTAAATAAATTAAACAAAAAACTATGAAGAAAAAAATAACTATAAGTTTGGATGAAAATATTTTATCTAAAATTGATGAGTCTGTTGAAAGTGGTGAGGAGAAAAATAGAAGTAATGTCATAGAAAATATTCTTAAAT
>JAUZRO010000118.1 GCA_030950465.1 Candidatus Altimarinota bacterium
GAAGAAAGCTAAATTAGCTTCCATTAGTAAGGTTGCATTATAATAGATATAGACCGTCTTCAATGTGAAAGAAAGGATGTTGATTGGGCAAAAGTTGACCTGAGTCAAAATTTAGGTAATCTTCTAAAGCCTTCCCAGCCAGACTTTGGGTATGAAGATGAAATAAAATTCAGAGAAACAAAGAGGAAGAGTGTAAATAGCTGGAGTCTATTCCTTGACTGAGTTCAAAGATATCCCAAGCAAGAAAGAATCTATTCGCTTGTCCAAGGAATAATGAATGGAAAATAAAAACCAACAGAGAAAATTAGAATTAAAGAAATTGAAATAATTTCTCAAGATACAACTAGATATTGAGTTGATTTATATAAAGGCCCAAAATTAATAGAATTATTAGAAGAAATTGATAAAGTAGAATGAGATTTTAAAATAAGACTTTTTTATATGTATCCTGATATATTAAGCCTTTCTCATATTGACAGATTAGCAAAATTAAAAAAACTAATTCCATATTTTGATTTTCCATTTCAACATATTTCACCAAAGATTCTTAAAAGAATGGATAGATTTTATGATGATAAACATATTTTTAAAATCCTAAAATATATAAAAGAAAAATTTGAAAACCCATTTTTTCATACAAACTTTATAGTTTGATTTCCTTGAGAAGATGAAAATGACCATAAAATGATGCTAAAATTTGCATCAGAATATGAATTTGATTCAGTATCAGTTTTTGGTTATCACGATGAGCCATTAGCAAAAAGTTCAACACTTGATCAAAAAGTAGATTCTAAAACTATAAAAACAAGATTAAAAGCAATTAAAGAAATATTAAATCCTATTTATGATAAAAAAGATGAACTAAGAAAGGGGACTATTCAAAAAGGTTTCATAGAAGAAATTAATGAAGAAAAACAATTCTGTAAAATTAGACCAGAAATCAAAGCACCAGATATTGATGATTTAGACAAAGTAAAATTTGAAGATTTAATTAATGTTGAATTTATAAATGTTTGAGATATTATGGAATATAATTATTTGTAAAAAATAATTTAAAAAGAATATTTTAACCCCGGGGAATAGTTCAATGTTTGTGAACTATTCCCCGGGGTTTTTTCTGAAAAAAATATTTGTAAAAAAATAAAAAATATAGTAAAATAAGATAAATACCACTTTATCTTATTTTTTATGACTAATTTTTATAATTTAAATCTATGAGAAAATATTCCAGAAATGGAAAAAGAACTTTATTTTAAACAAAATAAGGAAGTTTTATGATTATTAGAATTTACAAATAGTTATATTAAACTTGTAGGAAAATCAAATATAAAGTGTACAAGGCCCTAAAGGGAACCTTGTTGATTTGTTGGATTTTTACCCTCAAGGGGCACCTAGTCATATAAACCAACAGAATGCTTTAGCTTTCTGTGACTTAAAAATTTGATTTTCCTACAAGTTTATTAAAGATATTTTAGAATGAGATAAAAAAGAAAAAATAAATAAACAAGATTTTGGATTAATGGAATGATATTTAGATTCTTTAAAAGAATATAATAAAATTTTGGAAGAAGAATGAATTAATAATGTTTCAATAGAAATAGTAAAAATATTTATTTTCTGACAAACTCCTGAAGAATTTAGAAAATTTATAAAAAATAATGATATAAAAGATTTAATTAAATCGTGAAAACCAGAAAATATAAAATTATTTTTCTGAGAAGATTTTTATAATATAAAAAATACAGAAGAATTAGAAGAATTAATAAATAATAATCCTAATTGGGAAGATATAAAATATTTAATTAAATGGTGAAAACTAGAAAATATAAAATTCTTTTTCTGAGAAGATTGAATAATAAAAAATACAGACGATTTAGAAAAATTAATGAAAAATCCTAATTGGGAAGATATAAACAATTTAATTGAATATTGAGAATTAGAAAATATAAAATTATTTTTCTGAGAAGATTTTTATAATATAAAAAATACAGAAGAATTAGAAGAATTAATAAATAATAATACAAATTGGGGAGATATAATAAATTTAATAGAATATTGAGAACCAGAAAATATAAAATTATTTTTCTGAGAAGATTGAATAATAAAAAATATAAAAGATTTAGGAGAATTAATGAATTCTTGAAAATGGGAACATATTAAAAAAGCTATTACAATAGAATGAAAAAAAGAAATTAAGGAAATTTTTAATTTAAAAAAATATAGAAGTAATACTTTTAAATTAAAATATAAAAATTTATATAAAAATATATGAAGTTGTCCATATAATGAAAAATACAATTTACAGATTTTAAAAAATAAAGAATATAATAATTCAACTATTATTAAAATTTGAGATAAAGTAATTTGAATAATAAAGAAAATTGGAACAAAGTCCTTTTTATCTTTTGAAAATGTTTTTGATGAAAAATGATATTTAATCTTTGCTAAATGATGGATTTATAATTTAGTATTAAATACTGATATTTGAAATAATAAGTGAATTGTTTTATTAGAAGAGAAATCAGTAAAAAGAAATCCAATTAGAAAGATTGAAGAAAAAAATAATCCTGAGTTATATAATGATTTTGATAAATTAGTTGAAGAATTTTTGAATAATATATAAAATTAAATTATTCTATATTTTTTTTTTGATTTTTTCCTTTTTAAAAGTATTATTAAAATAATTAAAAATTAACAAAAAAAATATGTTAAATAAAGTAAAAAACTTGATTTCATTAGATAATCCATTGAGATTATTATATCATAAAATCAGAGCTATAATTGCTAATGTTGTTTATGGTTTTCCACATAAAGATATGTTGATTATTTGAATAACTTGAACTAATTGAAAAACTACAACTTGTAATATTGTAGCTAGAGGTTTAATAGAATCAGGAAAGAAAGTTTTTATGTTTTCTACTGTGAATATTATTGTAAATGATGAAGAATTTACAAATAATACTAAAATGACATCTCCAGATGCTTTTGAACTACAAAAATGGTTAGCTTATGCTAAGAATAAATGATGTGAAATTGCTGTAATTGAAACAGCTAGCCATTGAATAAAAATGTCTAGAATTTGGGGATTAAATTATGATATTGTTGCATTAACTAATATATCTCAAGACCATCTTGATTTACATAAAACAATGGAAGATTATGTTGCTACAAAATTGGAAATTTTTAAAAATATTATGTTTTATAAAAGAAAATCTTGAGTTAAAAAAGTAGCTGTAATTAATATTGATTCTGATTATGCTGAACTATTTACTTCAGAAACTTATGATACACTTTTTACATATTGAAAAAATTATAAAGCTAATCTTCAACCACAAAATATAAAAACTACTATTGAATGAACAGAATTTAGCTTGAAAATACCTTGAGATGATATAAAAATAAAAACTAAATTAATTTGAGAATTTAATGTTTATAATATAATGTGTGCTGTTTGAATATTTTCAAGTTTATGATTTTCAAGAGAATTAATTGAAAAAGCTATTTCTAAAACTAGTTGAATCCCCGGTAGAATGGACTTACTTGAATCTGAAGATTGAGTAAAAATTTATATAGATTATGCTCATACAGAAGATGCCTTAAAAAATGTCTTACAAACTTTCAAAAGTCTAGAATGAGTAAAAAGAATAATTACAGTTTTTGGTGCAACTTGAGATAGAGATAAAACTAAAAGACCTGTTATGGGGCAAATTGTGGCGGAATATTCTGATTTAATTATTTTAACAGAAGATGATAATTATTCAGAAGATGTTCATGAAATTATGAAAGATATAATTCCTTGAATAGAGAGAAAAGAATGAGAAGGTTTTTGGATTATTCCAGAAAGAAAAGAAGCAATAACAACTGCCTTAATTGCAGCAAGAAAATGAGATATAGTACTATTAGCAGGGAAATGAGATGAACATAAAATAATGAGAAATAATTGACCAGAAGAATGGCATGATAAAACTATTGCACAAGAAATACTAAATGAAATAAAAGAAAATAAATTAGTAGTTAAAAAATAATGGAATATGAATTTTTTATACAAAAGAGAAAAAGATAAGATAATATATTTAGATGATTTGGGTTTAGAAGCAGAAAAATCTAATTTAGATTCTTCTATTTTTGATAAATTTAAAAAAAGATATTGAGATGAAATATTAGAAAAAGAACCTTTATGATTATGTAATTTAGAAAAAGTTTTTTTTCTTTTTCCTTATAGTTTAGGTTTTTGATATCCAAAAACTAATATTTCAAAATTAATTCAAATAGCTAAAACAGGTGATTTAGATTATTGTAAAAAAGTTTTTGATTTAATTAAAAATCAAACTCTGTCTTTTGCTAAGAAATATGATGCTATAATTTTTGTTCCATATTCAGTAGAAAGAAAATGTAATTTTTTAGTTTTATTAAAAGATTTTTTGAGAGAAAATAAAATAAATATTATAGAATCTTTTAAGGTTAAATCCTGAAATGAAATTAAAAATATTAAATCTATAAAAGAAAAATTTAAAGTTGCATCAGAAAAGTTTGATATAGAAAATAACTATGAAAATTATAAAAATATTCTAATTATTGATGATATGGCAAATACTTGAGCAAGTATGTGTGCAATTGCAAATAAAGTTAAAAACAAAGATATTAAAATTGATT
>JAUZRO010000119.1 GCA_030950465.1 Candidatus Altimarinota bacterium
ATCAAGTATAGATTTTGTTTCTTTTACTAATTTTGTTTGTATAGAAGAGTTTACAATAACAACATCCAAATTAATTTGAGTCTTAAAATAATCTTTTATTTTTTCTATAGGATTATAATTTTTTAGAAAAATTTCTGTAAATTCATTTAAAAATTGAAAATTTGTATTTACAAAAAAAATCTTTTTCCTTAACTTTTCTCTATATTTTAATATTCATAAAGTAGTTAAATTATCAAGTTCTCTTTTTACAGAATTTATTTGTTCATCTAAATTACGAGATATAAGCCTCATATGGGATCATTTATTATTTCAAGATTGATTTTCAAGCAAAAATTTTTCTAGAATTTTTGTTCTACAATTTGATCCAAATATTTTTGATAAGTCTAAATTTTTCATGAAAAGAAAGTGTATAAAATATTATAACATATATATAATCTACACAAAACTCTTTAAATTGCAAACAAAAGTATGTTTTTAACAAAAAAACTTGAAAAAAAAAATATTATTATTATAATCTTGCCTATAATTTATAAATAATAATTAATTATGGCAAATAGTCACGGGTTAAAATCAAATATTGTAAAAAAACAAGCAAAAGCTAGAAAATTAGCTAAATGAAAAAAGAAAGGAGATTTTTCAGTTTATATTTGAAATGAAACTTTATCTGTTAGAAAGGCTCAATCTTATAAAGATAGAAATCATTACTTAGAAAATAAACAAAAATTTCCTAAAAAAAGATTAAAATCTAAAAATGTTCAAACTTTGAAAGAATCTGGTATTATAGATGACAGAGGTTTTTTTGTAAAAGGTAAAAAGAAAAATTTTATCACAAAAAGTATGGTTGATGAAAAAGGTTTAGATTTTTATGGAATGCCTAGATAATTTTTATATTTTAATTCAAAAATTATGTGAAGATGACCAGTTGTAGCAAAAAGAAGAGATGCTGTTAATGCTGTTAAATGAAAAGTCTTTGCTATTGCAGCTAAATTGATATCTCTTGCTGCTCAAAGTTGAGGTGATATAGATATGAACCCAAGTCTAGCAATGGAAGTAGAAAAGGCTAGAAAAGCATGAGTACCAAATGACAATATAACAAGAGCTATAAAAAAATGAACTTGAGAAGATAAAGAAGCTGCTGTAATTACAGAAATAGTTTATGAATGATATGCTGCTGGTGGAGTTTCTCTTATGATTTCTACTCTTACAGATAATAAAAATAGAACAGTAGCTAATATTAGACATATTTTTGCTAAATATAGTTGAAATATGTGAGAAAGTTGAGCTGTTTCATGGATGTTTCACAGAAAAGGAATTATATTTATTGATCCCTCAAAACATACATCAGATGAAATTGAAGAATTAGTTTTTGAAACAGATGCTCAGGATTTTATATCTGAAGATTGATATATAAAAATTATTTCAGAAGTAGAAGATTTTAATAGTGTAGTTAAATTTTTTGAAGAAAAAAATATTTCAATTTTAGAATCAAAAATAGCTTTCATTCCAGATACTGAAACTGAAATTACAGAATTTGATAAAGTTCTTAAATTCACAAAAATGATGGAAGCTTTTGATGAAGATGAAGATGTAAATACAGTTTCAACAAATGAAATTATTGATGAAAAATTACAAAAGGAAGTAAATGAATTTATTGAAAAAAATACATTTAGAACGTAAAAAAAAGACAAGGGGCTAAAGACACCTTGTTGAAAATACTAAATATTTATTAGTATTTTTTTATGCAAAATATTTAGTTAATTCTGGAACTACTTGCTTCTTTCTAGATAATCTATTTTTTAAATCAGCTAGATTATTTTCTATTTTTATATTAAAAACTTTTTCTAAAACTTCACTATCTTTTCAGTCTAGTATTATAGTTGTATTTTTTTCTCAAATAATATCAACTATTGAAAGCATTATAAAATCTAGATTATCTTCTTTTTTAATTTTTTCTAAAGCTCATAAAATTTCATCTTTTCTTCATAATCAGTATCAAGGATTTGTAGTTTCTAAAGTTCAAATACCAGCTTTGATTCAATTAAAATCAAATTCTTTATAATCATATTTAACTACTTTTTCAATTTCCATATTTCATAAATCTGATTTTGCATTAAACATTGGCATTGCAAATTCCTCAAAATTATGTATTCAAGTTATTTCTTTTAATTCTTCTGCTAAAATTATATCTTCTTTAGTAGTAGTAGCTGATCTAAAAAGTAGAGAATCAGATAATATACAAGCAAGCATCATTGTTCAAATTTCTTTAGTTATTTTAAAATCAGATTCTTTATACATTTTATATAATATAGAACCAGTTGAACAAATTGGTTCAACTCTCATATTTAGAGGAGTTGCAGTTTCAAATTTTAATTTATGGTGGTCAATTACCCATTCTACATTTAATTCAGATAAATTATCTAAAGTTTGAAATTCTTCATTATGATCCACTAAACAAATATTTGTTCCAGCTGGAAAGTTTGTTTTAATTTCAGGTTTTTCAATATTTAATTCTCTCAATAAATACTCTGTTTCTTTATTTACTCCTCATTGAATATAAGGAGTAGCTTTATTATATCATTTCTTTTCTAAATAATCACAAGCTATTATAGCTGATAATACACAATCTGTATCAGGAATTTTATGTCATACAACTTTTATTTCTCTCATATTTTTAATTATTAATTTATAAATTAAATGTATTATATTTAAAAATCTTTTTTATCAAAAATTTTCTTATAAAATCTTTTGACAAAATAGGGGGGGGAATATAATCCCACTGCTTATAATGAAAGGAGTAAAAAAATAATTTATAAGTTGATACAAAAACACAAATATGTTTGCCTATAAAAGAAAGGCTTAGATTTATTAACACAAATAAACTTGATAAGAGGAAAAATAAAAATAAAATGTCTTAGGAGACAAAAATGAAGAAAATTGTAGTTTTTGCAATGTTGATTGTAGGTTTGGTTAGTTTTAGTTTTGGAGATAATTCTCATTATTATGATTATGTTATAAAGGGAAAATATATGAAGAAACTTTGTTTCGATTTTAAAAATTCATATGATAATCCAGAATGGGAACAAGCTCTTATTGGTGCATTAAATACATATAATAATGAATTTAAATACAATACAGTTATTAATTTTGTATATATGAGAAGCTCAATAGATGATTGTTCATATACTGTTCAAATTGAAACTGAATATAATGATAATGCAAATGATGATTATGATGCAGTAACAACAGGAAGAAATTCTTGGTATAGACAGCCTTTTGATAAAATTAAAATAAACCTAGCAAATACTGGTAGATTATATTCATATAATATGAAAAAAGCTCTAATTATGCATGAAATTTCACATGTAATTGGGCTAAAACATAAAGGCTATGGTTGGGGTACAAAAGTACCTAATACAAGTAATGATCCACATCCAGAGAACTCTGTAACAAATGGTGGAGCTTCTGATTATTTATATGATCATATAGCACCCCAAGAATATATGTACAATTTTTCTGAATATGATAAAAAAGCTATAAGATATTTATATTAATACCTTATTATGCTTTTAATTATATAAAATACTCCCTTTTTTAGGGAGTACATTTCTAATTAACAAATTATGAAAAATAAAATAAAAAAAACAATAATAATTTTAATAATTATTATTTTATCATTTCAAATATTTCAAAAGTTTGACTTTATCTTTTTTAAAGTTCAAGTATGTAATGAAACAGATTCTAAAATGCTTATTTCTATTTATTGAAATAAGAAAGAATTTTTTAATATAGATTATAATAAATTACTAAAAAAAGTTTTCACTAATTATGAAGCCCCTATAGAACAATGAAAAAAAATATCTTTTTTATTAAAATCAAATACTTGTTCAGAATATAAAAATACAAATTTATTTTCAACTAATTATTTTATAAGTAGTAAAATATTAAAAAATGATATATCTTATATTGAATGTAAATCTTGAACTACAGATTTATTAGGTGATATAAAAAATATGAGTTATTGAAAATATATTTTTAATATAAATAAATATAAAATAATAGAATACAATAAAAAGTGATTCAATTATAAATATTGTCATTTATTTTTAGAGAAAATAGAAATAGATTAATAGTTTTATCAGATGATTTTGTTAAACATGAAAAAAATAATCTGAATTTAGAAGAAAAAAAAGTATTACTTAAAAATTGCAATTATTTAGAAAAATCAAGTGATAAGCTAAAGAACATAAAATCAGATGAGTATTTTATATTATTAAATTATTGTAATTTTACTGATAATAAATTAGATTATTATGATTTACAAAAAGAGAAAGAAAGGAAACAAAAAATATTAGAAAAATATATTAATTGAAAATAATTAAATTTTAAATTAATTTACCATAAAAGTGACATTTCTACTTTGTAAAATAGTGACATTTTAACTTTGAAAGTTACATTTCTTATAAAATCTTTTGACAAAATAGGGGGGGGGTGAATATAATCCCACTGCTTATAATGAAAGGAGTAAAAAAATAATTTATAAGTTGATACAAAAACACAAATATGTTTGCCTATAAAAGAAAGGCTTAGATTTATTAAGACAAATAAACTTGATAAGAGGAAAAATAAAAATAAAATGTCTTAGGAAACAAAAATGAAAAAAGTTTTAGTCTTTGCAATGTTGATTGCAAGTTTGGTTAGTGAGTTGAATGCAGGAGAGTGTAGTGATTCTAATTATAAATACTATAATGGTCATAGATCTGTCTACCCATCAGATACTTTTGATAAAAGTACAGCTAAGAATATAAAGGTATGTATTGATTCAGACGTTAATTCTTTATGGACAATTGCTGTGAAAAAAGCAGTAAAATCCTTGAATTACAATTTAGATGTTTTAAATACTAGTTTACATTATTCATATGGATTAGGTAATTGTATCATTAAAGTTGACATATCAGATGAGTTACCTTCAAATAGATTTGCTCAAATAGAACCCTTTAGTGGTAAATTACAAAAGGGTAAAGTTAAATTATCTATAAATATAGATAGTAATAACCTAAAGATGAACAAGATGAAATCAATTATTATACATGAATTATTACATGGAATAGGAATTTTTCATACAGGGCATAAAGTAGCTTATGAAGTACCAAATACAGATGGATATTTTGATACTAAATATGCTGGAAGATCTATTATGTGTAGTGTATATGAATATCCACAATCACATTTTAACTTCTTGGATGAAAGAACAATTGAATTTCTTTATCCAGAATAAATATAAGGCTCAGTTAAATCTGAGCCATTTCTATTAAAAAAATATTATGAAAAAAATACTAATAATTTTAATGTCTTTTATTTTAGGATTCTGTTTAAATACCTATTTATATGAATATAATATAACAGAATTACAAATAAAAAATGTTGTTAAAAATAATAAAATATATTGTGAATGAAATACATTATATTGGTGAAATGCAGAAGATAAAAGTTTAGATTATTGCAGTGATTTCAAATGATTAGAAATAAAGACAGAAGATTTTATTTTACCTTGTCAATAGATTCTTTAAATACAATATTTATAAAAAAAATACTAGTTTTATCAATATTAATATTTTGATTAATTTCTTGTTTAAATGATTATAATATAAAAAAAGAAATTATAGAGGAAAAAAATATAATTAAATTTGATGATATTTGAAAAATATATTCTTTAGCAATAAATCATGAAAAATAAAATAAGAAAAACAATAATAATTTTAATAATTATTATTTTATCATTTCAAATATTTCAGAAATTTGAATTTTTATTTTTTCAAATTCAAGTATGTAATGAAACAGATAAGGAAATTAGAGTGTATATAGAATGAGATAGAGAAAGTTACCTTAATGATATTTTAAATTTTACTATTTTAGATAAAATTTTCAGCAATTATAAAATTCCTTTTAAATGAAGAAATTCACTAGATTTCTCTTTAAAAAAATATAAATGCAGTTGATTTTTTAAAACAAACCCTTTTACAAAAGGGTATACTATTAATGTTAAAATCATTGAAAGTTGAGAAAAAGAACCTATTAGATGTTATTCTTATTTTAACTATGATATGCCAATTTCTTCAAATGTAAGTTACTGAGAACATGTTTTTATAATTAAAAAATTTAAATTTTTGGAAAATGGTTTGTGTAGATTTTACTATACAAAAAAATAATTTGTAAGATGAAACAAAAAATATTAGAAAAATATATTAATTGAAAATAATTAAATTTTAAATTAATTTAGCACAAAAGTGCTTTTTTTTATTTACAAAAATAATTTGCAAAAAAGTAAAAAAAAGATAAACTATAAGTAGTTAAGAATTAACGGGTTTTCAGAAATGAATTCTCGTTTTCTTTATACCTTATTTCTTGCCCTTTGACTAAAGGGTAAGATGTCTGTAGGACAGAAAGGGATTATAATTTAAATAAAAAATAAAAAAATGTTAGATTTAAAAGCAATTGAAGCTTGAATAAAAATGATAGCTAAAGAAAAACAGATTGAAGAAAGTAAAATTAAAGAAATTATTGAATCTGCTTTAAAGACAGCTTATAAAAAGGATTATTCTCAACATAAAGATGAAGTTGTAAATGTTAATCTTAATTTTGAAACTTATAAAATAGATATTGAAGTTGAAAAAACTATTGTTAAAGAAGTTGAAAATCCAGGGCTTGAAATTAGTTTTGAGGAATTAGGAGATGATGCTGAAGGTTTTTCAGAATGAGATATTATTGAACTTGATGTAACTGATGAAGTTATGAAAGATTGAGGTGAAAGTTTTGGTAGAATAGCTTCTCAAGCTGCTAGACAAGTAATTATTCAAAAACTAGGTGATACAGAAAAAGAAAAAATATATGATTTATTTAAAGATAAACAAGGTCAGTTAGTTCATGTGAAAGTTGAAATGGTAGAATGAGGGAAAGTTATTTTTGATTATCAATGAAATCAAGTAATTTTACCAAAATCAGAGCAAGTTTCTAGAGATAGTTATTCACCTCAACAAAGATACTTTTTATATGTAGCTGAAATTATAAAAGAAGAAAATACTCCACCAAGAGTTGTTTTATCAAGAAAAAGAAAAGAATTAATTCCTTTAATTTTTGCTGAACATGCTCCTGAAATTGATGAATGAGTTGTTGAAATTGATAGAGTTGTAAGAGTTCCTTGAGTTAAAACAAAAATGCTTGTTTCTTCTGCTTTTCCAGAAATTGATCCAGTAGGAACTTTGATTGGTCAAAAAGGTATTAGAGTTAAAGCTGTAATGGATGAAATTGGTTGAGAAAAAATTGATATTATTCCTAATAGTAGTGATGTAGCTTTAGTTATTAAAAAATCTTTATCTCCAGCAACAGTTATTTCAGTTGATGTAAATGAAGAAGATGATGAAGTAACTGCTTATATTCAAGAGTGAGATAGGGCAAGAGCAGTTGGGAAAAATGGATTAAATGTTAATCTAGCTTCACAATTAACAGGTTATAGGATTAATATTGAAGAAGTTAAAGAAGAAAAAGTTGCTTAATAAAATTTAATTTTACAAAAATGAAAGTATTATTTAAAGAATTAGTTGTTAATGTTGGTCATCCTTGAGATATAAAAGAAGTTTCAACTGGTTATGCTACAAATTTTTTAATTCCTGAAGGAAAAGCTATTGAGTTAACTCCAGAAACTGAAAGAAAATTAAAAGAACAATTAAAAAAAGAAGATAAACACAATAGAGAATTAGTTGAAAATAGACATAAAATTGCAGAAGAATTAAATTGAAAGACATTAGAATTTAAATTAAGAACTTGAGCAAATTGAAAAGTTTTTGGTTGAATATGAGAAAAAGATGTTATTAAAGCAGTTAAATCAAAATTTAAAATAGAATTAACTAAAAAACATATTGATCTTCCTGGATGACATATTAAAAAATTAGGTGAATCTCAGATTTTTATAAAATTATGAAAAGATTCTATGGCTAAAATAACAGCTAATGTAATTTCAGAATAATGACAGCTGTATGAATAGATTATGGAGATAAAAGATGTTGAATAGCTGTAGAAGTTGCAGGTTTTAGTATGTCAAAAGAAATTTGTGCTAGAGTTAAAATTATGTCTGTTATTAAAAAATATTGTAAAGATTATGATTGTGATGAAATAGTTATTTGATTACCTTATGATTTATTTTGAAAAAATCTTAAACAATTAGATAAAACAAAAAAATTTATTAAAAATGTTGAAGAACTTTTTCCAGATAAAAAAGTTATATGAATAGATGAAAGATTTACAAGCTTTGAAGCAGATTCAGTTTTAAAAGAAATGTGAATTTTTAATACAAAAAATAATAAAGATGATATTTCAGCTCAAATAATTTTAGAAACATATTTAAAGAGAAGAGAAGTATAGTAAAATATACTTTTTTTATTTTTCAAAAATAAGTACAATAATATCTATTTTAAAGTATAAAGACATTATCTGAACAATATAATATTAAAAAGTAAAGTAATTAATTGACATAATAATGAATATATAGTTTAATATTAATGTATTCAAAATAATTTAATTATATAACACACAATATTATGAAACACTTAATAAAAAATATAGCAGTATTATCAATAAGTATCTTATTTATATTACTATCTATTAAATCTTCATATGCTGGAGAAACAAATCTTTTAAAATCTATTACTGCAACAAGCACTAAAACAATAGAATTAGAATTAGAACAAAAAATAAATAAAGTTTTCACAAGTGGAGATTTAGAAATTTATAAATCTATTGATAATAAAATTACTAAAGTAGAATGAGAAAATAATAAAATATTATTAGAATTAACTTCTCCTATAGAAGAAAATACTTCATATTCATTAATATCTATTTCTGCAATTGAATGAAATATAATTTTTAAAACAGGTGATGATATTTTATTAAAAGAAATAGAAAATACTGTATTAGAATCTAGTGAAGAAGGTATAAAAAATATTTTAATTAAAGATAGAAGAAACGTAGTTTTAACTTTTACTCAAAATATTGATGATATGGATTTAGAATTTCAATTATTAAAAACTTTAGAAGTTGATATAATTAGAAGTTTAGTTGATACTAATAAAATAAAAGCTACTTTAAAATGAGAAATGTTGAATAATGAAGATTATTTATGAACTATAACATTTATGGAAAACTCTAAATTAGAAAAAATAGAAATTTCAAAATGAATAAATTATTTTAAAACAGGAGAATTAGCTAAATATGAATGACCAACTGAAGAAGAATTATTAGAAGAAGCAGATTTAAATACAGATATGTCATTAGAAGAAGAATTAATGAAAGCTTTAGATAAATCTTGAGAATGAGATTCAGAAATTAATTCTGATTTAAAAGATGAATTAAATTCAGCAGCAGAAGATCCAGCTAATGTAGAACAAACTCAGTTAGAAAAATTAGCTCTTTCTCAAAAAGAAACTCCGGATACAGGTGCTGAAACATGGGTTTTATTACTAGCAACATTTATTATAAATACTTTTTACTTTATCTCTAGAAGAAAAAAAATAAGTATTGTATAATTATTTGTAAAAAATAGAAAAATATAGTTAAATATAAGTGATACTCTTAATCAAGAGTTTTAAATATTATAAATAACTATATTTTTTTATGTCAAAAAACAGTTTAATTAGAAAAGATCATAAAATCAAAGATCAGCTTTTACAAGTAATGATTGATAATGAGGGAAGTGATATGTATATTACAGTTGGTACTTATCCTGCTATTAAAATTTCTTGAACTATTTTGAGAATTGATGAGTGAGTTAAAGAATTTACATGGAAAGATACTATGG
This sequence comes from Candidatus Altimarinota bacterium, assembly GCA_030950465.1. Classification (GTDB taxonomy): domain Bacteria; phylum Patescibacteriota; class Gracilibacteria; order BD1-5; family UBA6164; genus CALLPO01. The sequence continues at coordinate 9,848 of JAUZRO010000119.1, forward strand.
AATTTGCTCAATCTATTATTACTGAAGAACAACATGATATTTTGGTGAAAACAAGGAATCTAGATTTTTCATTTAGTTTTGGTTGAAGGAGATTTAGATGAAATGTAAGTTTTCAGATGAATAATTATATGGTAGTTTTAAGGCTTTTAACTTGAAAAATTCCTAATATAGATTCACTTAATCTTCCAGATATTTTTAAAGAGGTATGTAAAGTTGGGCAGTGATTAATTTTAGTTACAGGTCCAACAGGTTCAGGTAAATCTACTACTCTTGCTGCTATGATTGATTATATAAATACAAATTATGAAAAACATATAATTACAATTGAAGATCCAATAGAATATATTCATAAACATAAAAAATCTATTATTGAACACAAGGAAGTAGGAAGAGATATTCCTAATTATAATATAGCTTTGAAGTGAGCAATGAGGCAAAATCCACAAGTAATTTTATTTGGGGAAATGAGAGATAGGGAAGAAATAGAAATGGCTTTAATTTTAGCTGAAACATGACATGTAGTTTTTTCTACACTTCATACAAAATCAGCTTCTCAAACTATTTCTAGAGTAATTGATAGTTTCCCCGCAGCTAATCAAAATCAGATAAGGCTTTGATTAGCAGATTCTTTAGTTGCGGTTTTTTCTCAAAGATTATTAAAAACTCAAGATGGTACTTGAATAAGAATGGTAAAAGAAATTTTAGTTAATAATTGAGCTATTGCTAATTTAATAAGAGAAAATGATATTTTTCAAATTCCTTCTATTATACAAATGTGATCAAGAGAATGAATGCAATTACTTGAAAAAGATATAATAGATTTAGTTTCTTCATGAAAGATTTCAGAAGAAGAAGGTTTAAAATATGCTAATAATCCAAAATTAGTAAAAGAATGATTACAATAAAAAAACAGATTTTTAAAATCTGTTTTTTTTAGTAAGGAAGAATTTTTCATAATTCCTCAACTACACCAGTATTAGACTCTATATTTTTTCACATAATTAATCAAGTACTTTCATCATTAGCTAAAGATATATAAGTTGTTGAATTATCTATAGAATTTTTGAAATATATATTATCATTATTATTATCTATAGAGTTAATCTTTTTTATAATAGAAATAGCTCATCAAGATGTTATAATAGTATCTAATACTTTTAATCAATTATTTTTTTCTAAAATAATATTTTTATTATTAACTATAGATTTTATCTCAGATAAAGTTCATAATTTTGTTCTTGAATTATAATTTCATTTAATTACTGCTAATTTTCATAAACTTGAATCTTCAATAAATCAAGCTATTTGATATTTAGTATTTAATTTTTTAGTTACTCATATTCTGTATTCAACATCATCTTCATTACTTTTTTTATAACCAGTTACCAAATAATTTATTTTTCCTGCTTTATAAAGTGAATTTCAAGTTTCTGTTCAAGCAATATATGGATTAATAAGTGTATTCTCACTATTTTCTAATACAAATGAATATATATCTATTCATTCAGTTTTTCATAATTCAATAGATTTATATATATCAGACATTTGAGTTTCCACTTTAGCATTTCTACTATCAGAAACTATATATAGATAATTTACAAAGGCTATAGTTCATAATATAGCTATTATAGTTATTGTAACTACTAATTCAACTAATGTAAAAGCTTTTTTATTTAAATTCATTATTTACTTACTTTATTAAATATCATTTGTTAATATATTTTTTTCTTTTAAATTTGTTTTGCTTCATCATGATTTATATCTTCTTCAAAAAACAATAATATAAAGAATGAAGTATCAATTATATATTTCACTGTTTTATATTTTTAAGTATATTCATAAAAATAAAAAACACAAAAAAAAGAGGCTCTTTTCGTGATAGCAGGAAAAATACCATCTAAATTTCAAGTTTTTTCAAACAAAATCTAGCAGTTAATTTTTTGATATACATAACTTTTGAAGAAAATCAGTGTGAAACTCTTTTTGCAACTTTACATAAATTAT
>JAUZRO010000012.1 GCA_030950465.1 Candidatus Altimarinota bacterium
AATTTATGTAAAGTTGCAAAAAGAGTTTCACACTGATTTTCTTCAAAAGTTATGTATATCAAAAAATTAACTGCTAGATTTTGTTTGAAAAAACTTGAAATTTAGATGGTATTTTTCCTGCTATCACGAAAAGAGCCAAAATCTTTTGACAAATCCATCAAAAAAATTATTATAGAAACATCTTAAATAAATAAAAAAGACAAAAAAATGAAAATTTCTAATACATTATTATTAAACTTATTACTTTTACTGAAGCAGTAAGAGATTTTTTTGTAATATAAATTTTAAATAATTTAAAAATAAAAAACTCTTACTGCAAAATAGTAAGAGTTTTTTTATAATTTAAAATTTAAAAATAAAAATATTATGGTTAATAGAATACAACAAAAAAATCCAGACAAAATACAAGAATGAATTGATATTTTTTCAAAATTAGCAGAAACTAAATATAAAGAACCAGTTAATTCATCTTTTAGTTTAGAAGATAGAACTTGGCCAGATAAAAAAATAGATAAGGCTCCTATTTGGGCATCTGTAGATTTAAGAGATTGAAATCAAGCACTTGAAAAACCAATGACAGTAGAACAAAAATTAGAATATTTTAACATTCTAGTAAATATGGGTTTTAAGGAAATTGAAATATGATTTCCTTCAGCTTCAAAAGAAGATTATGAATTTACAAGATTATTAATTAAGTGAAATCATATTCCAAATGATGTGAAAATATGAGTGCTAGTACCAGCTAGAAAAGAACTTATTGAAAAAACTAAAGAATCTTTGAAATGAGCTAAAAATGTAATTGTTCATTTATATAATTCAACATCAGAAGTTCAAAGAAAAATTGTTTTTAATAAAAATAAAAAAGAAATTATTCAATTAGCTATTAATTGAGTAAAAAATATAAAAGAAAGTTTTGATGATTTTGATGGAAATTTATTTTTTGAATATTCTCCAGAAAGTTTTACCTGAACAGAACTTGAATTTGCAAAAGATATTTCAAATTCTGTTCTAGATGAGTGGTGAGATTTTAAATGAAATCCTGTTATAATAAATCTGCCTGCAACAATTGAAAACTCTACACCAGATGTATATGCTGATGAAATTGAATACATGTGTAGAGAAATAAGAGATAAAAGAACTGTTAATGATAAAGTTAATGTAATTATTAGTATTCATACACATAATGATAGATGAACTTGAATAGCTGCAACAGAATTAGCAATTAAAGCTTGAGCAGATAGAGTTGAGTGAGTTTTATTGTGAAATTGAGAAAGAACTTGAAATGTTCCAATTGATGTAGTCGCACTAAATATGATGAGTCAATGAATATCTCCTGAATTAGATTTATCTGAATGGTGAGAAAAATCAAAAATAATTTCAGAACTGACTAATATACCTATTCCAGAAAGATACCCATATATTTGAAAATTTGTAAATTTAGCTTTTAGTGGTTCACATCAAGATGCTATTAAAAAATGTTTTGATTATTGTAAAGGTAAAGTTTGAAAATGGATAAATGCATATTTACCTTTTGATCCAAAAGATATCTGACTAAAATATGAACCAATTGTTGTAAATTCTCAATCATGAAAATGATGAGTAGCATATATACTTCAACAAAATTGATATGAAATCCCAAAAAATATTCAAAAATTTGTTTGAGAAAAAATTCAAGAAATTACAGATACAAAAAAAGATAGATTAGAAAATGAAGAGATAATCAAAATTTTTGAAGAAGAATTTATTAATAATATTTGAGATATAGATTACTCTGATTTTGACGGAAATAAATTTAATTGAGATGGAATTATAGAAAAATTTTCAAACTATATTTTAGAAAAATTAAATATTGATTTTAATATAAAATCTTATGAACAAAAAAGTCTTACAGAATGAAAAACAAGTGATGCAATTAGTTATTTTATATTAGAAATAGATTGAAAAGAATATGTTTGAGTATGAGTTGATAAAGATGTTATAGAAAGTAATAAAAAATGAATAATTTGAGCTTTAAATAAATATTTAAATAATTAAACAAAAAATAATGAAAAATATTATATATAAAATTTGGAAAAACATGTTATAAAAAAAACTAAATGAGAATCTCATTTAGTTTTTTTAGATTTGCATTTAATCCATGAAGTTATTCTTTAATTGTTAACCTTATTTAATTTTTTTAGTTGATTTTGACAATTATATACAAATAAAAATCACGATAATTTACAAAAAGTAAATAATCATGATGCTATTTTTAAAATGGTGGGTAATGTAGGATTCGAACCTACGACCCCCTGCTTGTAAGGCAGATGCTCTCGCCAACTGAGCTAATCACCCATTCTGGTGCCTG
>JAUZRO010000120.1 GCA_030950465.1 Candidatus Altimarinota bacterium
TATTATTTTTTAATAAAATTAAGTCTTTATAAGCTGAATGAGTTAAATTTTCTATCATAAGTTTATCAATAAAAATTAGTGATAAAAATATAAAAAAATATATAAATAATTTAGAAAAGATATTTTTATTAAAATTATAGCAAAATCAAAAAACAGCTTGTCAACAGAGGGCTTTAGCCCTTTGTAAATTTATTTTTTTAAATTTATTATTTTTTCCAATATCTAAACTCTTCTTTGAAATATATTTTTTAATCTTTATTTCAGATTTCTTTTTTAATTTAATAGTTTCTTTTATTTTATTTTTTGAAATATCATTAATTATATTTTTATCAATTCAAAAAGAATCTACTATAATTTCCTTTTTAGGGTGGAACTCTAGTAGATTTATTTCTTTTTCTAAATTAATATGTAAATCTTTTAATTTCATTTTATAGTCAAATTCAATCTTTAATAATATTTACTTCATGTAATAATTTTTGATCTTTTTTTAATAATCCAGCTAATTTATTACAAGAATATAATACAGCAGCATGATTTCTTCCATCAAATATATTTCCTATTCTTTGATAAGTATAATGCATTTTTGTTTTTAATAAATACATAGAAACTTGCCTAGGAATCATAAATTCTTTTTTTCTATTTGGTCATAATATACCTTCTTTTTCAATTCAAAAATGATTAGAAACAGCATCTAATATATCTTCATAAGATTTTATTTGAATTCTATTAATTGTTTGTTTTGGAGCTCAAAGTAAATCACTTGTATAGCTTAATTGTTTTAATTTTGCAGCAACTCTATTTAAAGTTGGAGTATTTCCTGTTAGTTCATATTCAGCAATAAGTTGATTTAAAACTCATTCTAATTCCCTAACATTTTCAGTAACATTAGCAGCTATAAATTCACTAACATCTTGTGGAATTAAAAACTCTCTTTCTCTTGATTTTTCTTGAATAATTGCAAGTCTTGTTTCAAAATCTGGTCTTCAAATATCAACTGTAATTCCCCACTCAAATCTTGATCTAAGTCTAGGTTCTAATTCAGTTAATTCTTTTGGAGCTCTATCTCCTGAAATAATTATTTGTTTACTACATTCATATAATAAATTGAAAATATTATACAGTTCATTTTGAGTTTGTTCTTTTTTAGCTAAAAATTGAACATCATCTATAATTAAAACATCAATTTCTCTATATTTTTCTCTTAATCTTTCTACACTTCTTTTTTTAACAGCAGAAACATATTCTGTAATAAATTTATCTGCAGTAGTATAAACTACTTTTTTACCTTTAAATTTAGCTAAAATTTTATTACCTGTAGCTTGAAGTAAATGAGTTTTCCCCAAACCAACATCACCATAAATATACAATGGATTATATGATTTACCTGGGTTTTTTGTAACTGCTTCACAAGCAGAATGAGCTAATTGATTATCTGGTCCTACTATAAATTTATCAAGAGTATATCTTTCATTTACAGATCTTCTTTTTGTATTTGGTCAACTTGATGCACTATCTTTTTTACTAGCTTTTATGCTTTTAGTAGCTTCTTTATAAAATTTAGTACAATCAATTACTTGAGTATTTGATGGTATATCTATTTTTTCATCAACTTCTAATTCTATATTTAGAATATTTGAATCTTCTTTTTGTGTTGCTATTAATAATTCTTTAATAAATTTAGCCTCAAGATTATTTTTCATAAATCATGATTCAACACCAAAGACTAATGTATCTGAAGTTATTTCTAATATAGACATTTTTCTAAAATAAACTAGAAAATCTTGTTTTTTTACTTCCTTAGTAAGGTTTGTTATAATATTTTTTAATTTGTAAATATTTTCCATATTTTATCTAGTTTTTTAGTAGTTAATTTATTTTTATTTTAAGAGACTTTCTGTCTCTTGCTTGTATATAATTTAGTCAAAATTAATTAATAGTCAAAATTAACTTTCTGCTTGACGTTAATTGTTGTACACAAATTGTAAACAACTACTCTACTACTCTTAATATAAAGGCTAAAAATTAGTTTTTAACA
>JAUZRO010000121.1 GCA_030950465.1 Candidatus Altimarinota bacterium
AATAGAATATTTATATCAAGATCCAACTATTCAAGATTTTTATCTATCTTATTTCTGAAAAGAAAATTTTGCTAATTATGAAAATTTAGCTAAATTTGATTATAAATTTGTGAATTATTTTAAAAGTTTTTTAAAATGAAATTGATTTTTAATAACTGATAGTACATCTGATTCTAATCTTAAAGAAATAAGAAAAAAACCTTTTGTTTTTCCTGTAACTAAAATAATAAATGATACTTCAAGAGAATATAATACTAATACTCCAGTAGTTGATGGAAAAATTTATAATCTAAAAGAAGCAGATTATTCTTATTTTGATGTATGTTTATCAAATGATAATAAAGATATAGCCATTAAGCAATTATATAATGCTACTCCAGAATCTAAAGTTTTTACAAAAAAGATAGAAAAAAATTGAAATACATATGAAATTACATATAAAGTTTTAACTATGCAATTTAAATATTCATGAGAATTATGAATGTGAAAAGATTTATGAAGTTTTGCATCTATACCAGAAGCAAATAGAATAAATTTATGAACTTTTATGAATACTAATCCATTATTTATAAAAGATTGAATTGAAATACCTAATTTTCTTTCTTCTTCTATAATGGAAAAATCTCCATGATTAACATTATGGAATAATGATTATGGTTCAAGCACTATAACAAAAAATGCTAATTATTCTTTTAAAATTTTTAAACCATCTAATGTAAATTTATTAAAATATAATGAAAATTGAGCTTCAAATAATAATTATGAATTAGAAGATAACATAATAAATGGTGTAAATCAAGTTAAAAATGAAGAACCATTATATCAAAAATTAGTAAATGAAAGTAATGAATTAATATTTGAAACATGAAAAACTAATCAAGATAGTAATTTATCTCAAAAAAGTTTAACATGAAATAATAATATATATTTATCTCCCTCATGTCCAATTTGATATAGTTTATATGATGATTATGTACCGTTTTATAAAGAATTATATAAACA
>JAUZRO010000122.1 GCA_030950465.1 Candidatus Altimarinota bacterium
GAATAACTAATTGAATTAAATTTATTTAATATAGATTGTGATTCTTTAGGAAGTTTATATTTTGATACTTGTAAAGTTCTTCTTAAATATAAATTTTTATATGATGATGGCATTTTATCAACTCTAGAATTTTTTACTGAATTTAAATAATTTTTTAATTTTCAATCAACAGAAACTATTTCATTAGGATTATTTTTTGAATCAGTATAATTATTAGGATTATTTTTTGAATCCATATAATTATTATGCTTATTTATTCTATCAGTAAATATTTTATCTCATTCATTTCTACGTTCTTCAGAACTTTCATTAGTTTCTCATAATTTATCACCATTAAATATTCTAACCCTTTCATTTTTATTAGGTCAATCTTTATAAAAATAATCTTTTTCTCAATTAGATTTTTTTCATAAAAATATATTATAGGTTTTTCAATCTTTTTTTGTAATAGAAAAATTATATTTATTTCATATTAATTTATTTATTTCAGAATTATTATATCATATTAAAGTTTTTAATGTAATTCTTGTTACATTTTCTAGAGTTCAATTAATATTAATATTAATATTTGTTTTTTTACTTACATCTTCTGTAATTCATTTTAATTGACCTTTTGTATCATTAATAATACTTGCTCTTGCTTTAATTCTTCTTTCTAATTCTGGTCAAATTTTTGAAAGTTTTGAATAATTTAAGTTAAATGCTTTAGCTAATTGTATTAATTGACTTTTTTTAATTTTAATATTTCATCTTCATCAATGTTTATCAATTATTTTAGCTATAAAATTAGCTTCTTCTGGACTTATTTTTTGATCATCTGCTAAAGATTTTTTAACTTCTCAAGTTAAATGATTATCTTGGTCAAATCATCTTGGTTCAAAGCTCATAATATTTTAGTTAATTTTTAATAATAATATATGTTTTATTAAGCCCATTGTTTATCTGATTTTCACCTCCAAAATACTAGAATTGCTCAAACTGGAATATTATCAATTTGTGATTTAATAACAGAAGTATTATCATATCTTTTTCAAAGTTTTGTAACTGCATTAGGATTTCATACATCTTTAGGCATAACCCATCATACAATTTTCTTTTTATTAATATAACAATTATTAACTGCTCAATTAACATTTCAATTAACCATTATACCTCATCAAAGATTTATTCAAATATGTCATGCAAAATCTTTTCATCATAAATATGAAGATGCCCTAGTTAAATTTTTAACTTTTTTTCTTAATTCTGAAATACTTCAAAATGCTTTTCATTCAATTAAAGACATTCATACAAATGCTGCACACCAATAATCTCTAGGTTTATTTATATCAAGTCAAAATTTAAGAATTTTTTTTTTTAACTCTATAGAAATAGAATCTTTACCATTTTCTTTACCATGATAATATTTTTGAGCACTTGCTATAACAGTACTAAGGGAAGGTTTACTTTTAATTTTTTTTCTTAAGAATAACTTTGCAAATATACTCATCTCTCAATAATCAACACTTCACTTTTTAGATTTTTCAATTCATTTTTTTGTATTATTTTTTACATAATCTCATGCATTAATAATTTCATTATGTAATTTTCTTAATTCAGAAACATTAACTCTATCTGTTTTTCATCAAGTATATGTTACCATAACAGTTCTCCATCATTTTTTTAACCATTGCGTAATATCTTGAATTGTAATACTTTTATTTTCAAGTATCTTTTTCATTTCATCAATATTATTAATTGATGGATATTCTTTATCTAACCCTTTGGTTGTTTCTTCTTTTTTATCAAATCAGTCCAATATATCCTCCCAGAATCCTTTCTTTGCTTTTTTAGTAACTTTTGTATTTTTAACTAAATAATCATTTATACTTTCATTTTGCCAATTAGGGTTAGCTTTTTTATATTTTATAAAAGTATTTGGTCAAAAATTTCAATCTGAATAAGCTCATATTTTTATTTGAAAATTTTGAATTTTAATTTTTCATCATTTATCTCACCTTATATTTCTTGCTTCAGATTTTAATGTTCTATAACTTTGTTTTTTATTATTTACTTCATTATTATTTTGTACTTTTTTAGGAAGAGTTTTCTTCATATTTAATATGTTTTTAACTCTTTTTTTCATATAATCCATATTTCAAAGAATTTTACTTTTATTTAATTCATTATATAAATTTTTTAAAGAACTTAAAGTAGTATTTTTAGCTATTTCTTTTTCTTTTCACCTATTATTATATAAAATATAATGCAATGCTTTTAATTCAGTTTTATCAAGAGTTTTAAATTTATCTATTTCATCTGTTAAATTTGTATCTTTATTAAAATTAATTTTTGTTCAATCATCTCTATTATATTGTAGGTTTTGTTTTTCTCACATAATCTTTTAATTTTAATTTTTAATTATAATAATATATTATCATAATATGAAAAATAAAACAAATATTTTAGGCTCTTTTCGTGATAGCATGAAAAGAGCCATCTAAATTTCAAGTTTTTTCAAACAAAATCTAGCAGTTAATTTTTTGATATACATAACTTTTGAAGAAAATCAGTGTGAAACTCTTTTTGCAACTTTACATAAATTATTAATTCCTTCTGTTAAAGCATTAGTAAAT
>JAUZRO010000123.1 GCA_030950465.1 Candidatus Altimarinota bacterium
TCTACATTAAAAATCAACAAAAAAAGAGAAAAAAGTTTATTTAAAACTTTTCTTCTCTTTTTTATATGTTTTAATAGCATTATAATATAATTTATAGCTATTATTTTTTCTAGATTTTTCCTGCTATCACGAAAGGAGCCACATTTATTTGCTTTAATTAAGTAATTTCTTATACTTTATTAGTATAACCATTTTTTTTAAAATTGCGAGAGATTTTTCAAGAAAATTTACAAAAAAAATACCACTTTTGAAAAGTGGTTGATAGTAACGAATTACCAAAATTTAATAAAAAATTAGATGAATTAAAAACAATTCAAGATAAATGGATTTATTTTATGAGAGAAGTTGATGATATGAAAGTAGAACCAGAAAATTATAAAGAAAATAAAGTATTTAATAAAGCCTTTAATCTAGCTAATAAAATAAATTTAACAGAAGAAGAATTAGAAGAAATTGAAAAAGAATCAATTTATATTCAAGATAAAAGATGAATGATTGATTTTGCCTTAGATAAAGGTTTAAAAATATGAAGAGAAAAATGAATAGAAGAATGAAAAAGATTATGAAAAGAAATATGAATGGAAAAATGAAGAGAAGAATGAATGGAAAAGTGAGAAAATAAAAAAGAAAAAGAATTAATAAATAATTTAATGAATTCAATGTGAATTTTAGAAAAAGAAGCTAAAAAGATATTACAAATTAAATAAAATATTATGAAAGAAAATGAAAAAAATAATTATTCACAAATTAATATTAAGGTTGAACAAATTATTAAAAAAACTTGTAAGTATTTGACTATCTTTGATAAAGAATTTATTGAAAAAGAAATCCAAAAAGCATATATTTATGCTAGAGAAGCTCATGAATGACAGATGAGATTATCTGGAGACCCATATATAATTCACCCAGTTGAAGCAACTTTAATTTTATTGCAACTTCATCCAGATATTTATACAATTCAGGCTTGTTTATTGCATGATGTGGTTGAAGATACTCCTAGAACACTTGAAGAAATTGAAGAAAATTTCTGAAAAGATGTTGCTTTTTTGTGTTCTGGAATGGAAAAGTTATCAAAAGTAAGATATAAATGAGAGGATAGAGATATTTGAAGTTTGAGAAAAATGTTTATTGCAATGGCTGAAGATTTAAGAGTAGTTTTTATAAAATTGAGTGATAGAATTCATAATATGAAAACTTTAAAATTTCACCCTAAAAGAGAAAAACAAATTAAAATTGCAACAGAAACTTTAAATATTTATGCTCCAATAGCTGATAGGCTAGGATTATTTTGAATAAAAAATACATTAGAGGAAGAATGTTTTAAGATTTTGGATAAAAAAGATTATCAAATAATTAAAAAAGATTTAAAAGAAATAAAAGAGTGAAGTAAAATATTTTTAGAAGAAGCCAAAGAAGATATAAAAAAATTATTAGATGAAGCTTGAATAATAAATTATAAAATTGATTATAGAGTAAAATCTATTTATTCTATTTATAAAAAAATGAAGAAAAAATGACTTGAAGATATTAAGTCATTATATGATTTATTTTGATTAAGAATTGTAGTAAATGATGTAGAGGAATGTTATAAAACATTATGAATGTTGCATAATAAATGGTCTCCATTACCTTCTAGATTTAAGGATTATATTGCACTACCTAAGCCAAATTGATACAAAGCACTTCATACAACAGTTGTATGACTTTTAAATAAAAATAAAAAACAACCTGCTGAAATTCAGATTAAAACCTCAGAAATGGTAGAGTATGCTGAAATTTGAGTAGCAGCTCATTTTGAATATAAAGAGAAATGAAGTCATATTGCAGAAGATATTAATTGGGTAAAAGAATTAAAGGAAGTTACAGAAAATTTATGAAATAATGATTTTATTTCTTCATTAAAAATTGATATTTTTAGTGATAGGATTTTTGTATTTACACCAAAATGAGATTCTTTAAATCTTCCTCATTGATCAACAGCAATTGATTTTGCTTATAATCTTCATTCTGATTTATGAGATCATATTTCTATAGCAAAAGTTAATTGAAAAATTTATCCACTTGATAAAGAGTTAAAAAATTGAGATATTATTGAAATAATTATAGATAAAAATAGAAAACCTAACCCTTTTTGGTTAAGTTTTATAAAAACATCAAAAGCAAAATCAAGAATAAAAAGTTTCTTAAAAAAGGAAAATAGAGATCAACATAGAGAAAGATGAAAAGATATTATTAATAAATTTTTAGAGAAATCTTGATTAGATATTTTTGATAAAGATTTATCTATTTTAAAAAATCTTGATTGAAGAACTTATAAAATAGAGGAAAGATGGGCTTTATTAGAGCAAGTATGAAATTTTTCAATTTCTCCTTCTAGTATAATGAGAAAAATTTTAAATACACTTAATATAAATCAAGTAGATAGAAAAAGAATTAAAAATAAAGAAAAATATGAAGAAAAAATTAATGAAATAAATAAGAAAAAAGAAGAAAAAATTATAGTTTGATGAGATAAAGATATTAAATATATTAAATGAAATTGTGTTAAAAGAAAAATGCCTGAAAAAATTGTATGACATATTAATTCAAAATGAATAATAACAATCCATAAAAGGGACTGTAAAACTCTTGATCTAGTTAATAAAGAAAGGCTATTACCAGCATATCTTGAATCAAAAAAAGAAAATATAATGTCTGTTAAGCTTTGGTTTGAAGTTAAAGATTGAGTATGAATATTATATTCAATCACAAAAGTTATTATGAATATGAATATTAATATTGAAGAAATTCACCAGACAAAATCAGATTCTGGAAATAAAGCAATTGAGATTATAGTTGAAATTCTTGATTATGATTACTTATTAATTGATAGATTAATAAATAGAATTCAACTTCAATTATTAGAGAAATTACTTAAAAAAGAAGTTGTAGAGATTAAAGGATAAATACATTATTTAATTTGTCTTTTTCATTCTGGTATCATATAATTAGTTTTACATCAAGGACAATTAAAGAAATATTCATAATAAAAAGTTTGACCTGGTTTAAACTTTTTTTTCTTTGGAATTTTTTTGATAACTGGAGTATTACATTTTCAACAAATATCTCATTCTATTAATATTTTATTTGTATTTTTTGTACCCACCCCCAACCCCTCCCTTGTAAGGAGGGGAGTTGTATTTTGTAATACTTTTTCTTCATCTCTATTATAATTTTCCATATAAAATTCATCTACTAAAATTTTTCCAGTAGTCATAGCAAGTGTTGCTAATTCATCACATCTTTCATTTTCTATATGTCAATTATGTCATTTTACCCAATTAAATTTAACCTCATGTTTTTCAACTTCTTCAAGAAGTTGTTCCCATAAATCATAATTCATAGCTTTTTCACTTTTTGTTCTAAGCCGATTATTTGCTTTCCATTTTTTTGCCCATCATTTTTCAATTCAATTAATTGTATATTGAGAATCAGTAAAAACATTAACTTTTGATTTTTGTTTTAACTTTTTTAAACCATTTATTACACCTGATAATTCCATTCTATTATTTGTAGATTTTGTAAAACCCTGGAAAAATTCTTTTGTTATTCACTTATATTTCATAACAATTCAATATCAACCAATTCCAGGATTAGGATTTGCTCATCAATCAGAATATAATTCTACTTCTGGGATATCTTTAATTAACATATTTTTTTTAATTTAATTTATATTGTTTTACATAATAATAAAATAATTTGTTTTTCCAAAAAATAATTTTATATTATAAATAATATATTTTTTAAAATTAAAAAAAATGACAAAAATAATGTTTCTAATTCCTCCAAGTGAGGGGAAAAATTCAGATAACACTTTTGAAAAAGAAGAACTTAGTTTTGAATTTGAAAAACCTTGTGATATTGCAACTTCAGTTACTGAAAAAGATTTAAAATGTACTTGAAAAAGATTTGAAGAATGAGTTGAATTAAATAAAAATATTTGTAGGGAATGAAAAATTTCATTCCCTACAGATATTGCAATAAACAGATATTCTTGAGTAATGTTTTCAGCAATAGATTATGAAAATATGAACAATATTTGAAAAAAATATTTTGAAGAAAAGTTTTTAATTTTATCTTGATTATATTGAATAGTGAAAGTAAAAGATAAAATAGGGAACTATAAATTACCAATTGAATCAAAGTGATTATTAGATTTTTGGTGAGATAAAATAATTGAAGAAATAAATATAATAAATCCTGATTTTGTAGTAAATTTATTACCAATTAGTTATTCAAAAGTAATTTTTTGAAAAAATAAATCTATAGAAAAAGTATTTTCAAAAAAAAGAAACTTTAAAATAATTAATGTAAATTTTATTAAACCAGATTGAAAAAAGATTTCTCACTGAGTTAAAAAAATAAAATGAGAATGGATTAAAAATATTTGTGAAAAAAATATTTCTGATTATAAAGATTTTTGATGAGAAATTATAGAAAACTGAAATATTATTGATGTTAATATTAGGCTCTTCCTTAAATCAATTAGGTAGAACTTAATTTTTGTATATAATATATTAAAATATAATAAAAATCAAATGGAAAAAGAACTATTTTTACAGGCACTATGATTAAAAGAACCTTGGTACATAAAAGAAGTTAA
>JAUZRO010000124.1 GCA_030950465.1 Candidatus Altimarinota bacterium
ACATTAAAAATCAACAAAAAAAGAGAAAAAAGTTTATTTAAAACTTTTCTTCTCTTTTTTATATGTTTTAATAGCATTATAATATAATTTATAGCTATTATTTTTTCTAGATTTTTCCTGCTATCACGAAAGGAGCCTTATTGAAAAGTGATTAGATTTTTATAAAAAACATGAACTTGAACAGAAGGTAAAGAAATGATTTGAATCAAGAAAAGAAGAATATAGTAATATTAATTTAGAATTTAGTGATGTTCAATTTAATTCAATAAAATATTAAAAATGAACATAAAAAAATATGATATTATTAAAGTGGATTTAAATCAAGATTTTTAGGTAGCCAAATAATAACAATTGATAAAACCTTTATTTTTGAAAAAAAATGAATATTAGAAAATAAATATTATAAAGAATTAAATGAGGCTATAAAAATATCTTTAGATTTAGAAAATATTTATTAAACTGATTTTAAAATAAGTTTTTTTGTATAAAACTTTTGTCACAAATATTGCTTATATAAAAAGAGGTTATGAAGATTTTGTGAAAAATTTACAAAATTTGGGTGCTGATATTGAGGAAATAGATTAATTTAATAAAAAAATATATGAAAAAAATAATTTTGGGTTTAATAACTTTACTTTTTTCTATAAATATATGATTTTCTAGTGAAGATATAAGGCATATAAAAATACAAAAAAAATATTTTATTGAGCAATGAAAAAAAGTAGAAAAAATCATTAAATTACGTAACACTACTTTTAAAAAGATTTATTTAGAAGTACAAAAAATAGAAAATGCAGAATTTAAAAATATTAATTTTTCTTTAAGTACAAAGTCAATTATTTTAGAGCCTAATTGAAGTATTGATTATAAATATTATTTTTCAGTTTGAAATGATGTTACTATAAAAAACTATGTTTGAGCAATAAATTTTGAATATAAAAAGCAATTTATATATAAAAAATGATGAACATATTATAAAAATATTAAAATAACTTCTTCTTTTGATTTAAAAGTTATTTAAAATCTTAATTTTTATTTATCTGATTCTAAAGAAAAATTAAAAAATACTAAATATTTAAAAAAATTATAAAATTTAGATAAAAAACTAGAAAAAATATCTGAAAAAAA
>JAUZRO010000125.1 GCA_030950465.1 Candidatus Altimarinota bacterium
TTTATGTAAAGTTGCAAAAAGAGTTTCACACTGATTTTCTTCAAAAGTTATGTATATCAAAAAATTAACTGCTAGATTTTGTTTGAAAAAACTTGAAATTTAGATGGTATTTTTCCTGCTATCACGAAAAGAGCCAAAAATGCTTGTTTTTTTTTGTTTTTAGTTATAATTATTTTACTAAATGAATTAATTAATTAATAAATAATATTATGAGATACACATCTACAGAAATTAGACAAAAATTTTTAGATTTTTTTAAAAACAAAAATCATGAAATAATTCCTTCTGCTCCTGTTGTTCCAGAAAATGATCCAACAGTACTTTTTAATACTGCTTGAATGCAACCTTTAGTGCCTTATTTATTAGGTGAAAAACATCCTTCTTGAACTAGATTAGCAGATTCTCAAAAATGTATTAGGACTTGAGATATTGAAGAAGTTTGAGATAATTCTCATCTTACTTTTTTTGAAATGCTTGGTAATTGGAGTTTATGAGATTATTTTAAAAAAGAATCTATTAATTATTCTTATGAGTTTTTAACTTCTCTAGACTGGTTAGCTCTTGATCCAAAAAAAATAGCTGTTACAGTTTTTGAAGGTGATAAAGATGCTCCTAGAGATGAGGAATCTGCTCAAATTTGGGAGGATGTTTGAATGCCTAAAAATAAAATTTCATATTTAAATGCTTCTGAAAACTGGTGGGCAGCTTGAGATACTGGACCTTGTGGTCCTGATTCTGAGATTTTTTATTGGGTTGGAGAAAGTGAATTTCCACCAGAAGAATCAAATGTATGAAATGATGAAGACAACTGGATGGAAATCTGGAATAATGTTTTTATGGAATACAAAAGAGTAGAAGACTGAACTTTAGAAAAATTACCAAATCAAAATGTAGATACTGGAATGTGACTTGAAAGAATAGTTGCAACTCTTAATTGAGAAAAAACTGTTTATAATACTGATATTTTTGATTATATAATTAATAAAATAACAGAAGTAATTTGAACTGAATATAATGAAAAAACTTTAAAAGCTATAAGAATAATTGCAGACCATTCAAGAACAGCAACTGTTATGATTTCTGATTGAGTTGTTCCAAGTAATGTTGACCAAGGTTATGTTCTTAGAAGATTAATGAGGATTTCCATAAGACAAGCACATAAATTAGGATTTAAAGGTTTATTTTTATCAGAAGTTGCAGAAGTTATAATTGAAAAACTATGACTTGCTTATCCTCATATGATAGATAAAAAATCTACTATTTTAGAAGAAATAGTTAGAGAAGAAAAACAATTTGTAGAAACTTTAGAAAAAGGTTTAAAGGAATTTGAAAAATTAACCTCACCCCAACCCTCTCCTTTGAGAGGAGAGGGAGCTAGAACAGGTATTAGTTGAAAAGAAGCTTTTAAATTATATGACACTTTTGGTTTTCCACTTGAAATGACAATAGATTTAGCAGAAGAGAAAGGTCTAAAGGTAGATGTTGAATGATTTAAAGAAGCTGAAAAAAAACATCAAGAATTATCAAGAGCAGGAGCTGAACAAAAATTTAAATGAGGTTTAGCTGATGACTGAGAAGAAACAACAGCACTTCATTCAGCAACTCATTTATTACTTGCTGGATTAAATGACGTGTTAGGAGGTTGAATTTCTCAAAAAGGTTCAAATATTACAGCTGAAAGATTAAGATTTGATTTCAATTTTGATAGAAAGGTTACAAGAGAAGAACTTGATAAAGTTGAAGATTTTGTAAATAAAGCAATAACTTCAGAATGTGAAGTTGTACTTGTAAATATGGATAAACAAGAAGCAAAAGATTCAGGAGTAGAGTGAAGTTTTTGGGAAAAATATCCAGAAGTTGTAAAAGTTTATACTTTCAAATCAAATTCATGAGAAGTTTTTTCTAAAGAATTATGTTGAGGTCCTCATGTTGAAAATACTAAAACTATGTGAACTTTTAAAATTAAAAAAGAGGAAAGTAGTAGTAGAGGAGTTAGAAGGATTAAGGCAGTATTAATAAAATAAACTTATAAAAAATGAGTTTAAATCTATTAATACAAAAAATTTTGTTACTAACAACCAAAAAATCTCAACTTATCAAAAGTTGGGATTTTTTTTACATTTCAGGCAATAAAACATCTCATCAAAATAAACTTAAAATAGCTGAAAAGGTTTCTTTTTCTTGTTTTCTTAAAGTTCAAATA
>JAUZRO010000126.1 GCA_030950465.1 Candidatus Altimarinota bacterium
GCTCTTCCGATCTCCTATTTATGAGCAAGAGATATTAAAACAGATCAATGAGGGGTTCCGAAAGAATTAAGACAATATAATTTAGTATTAAATTATTGAGAAAATGAAAGAAAAAATTATGATGATTTTCTAAATCATGCTTTTGAAATATTTGATAATAATGATATAAAAGATGAAGACTGAAATTCTTCAGTAGACGATATTAGAGAAGAAACTAGAAAACAAGTAGAAGAAAGTACATGAATAAAATGAATATTAAATAAATCTAAACCTGTAAATAATACAGATTATAAAGAAGATTATTCAGAAGATGTAGCATAAAAAAACCAAAATTTTAAATTTTGGTTTTTTATTTATTTAAGTTTTGATTATTTTAATAAATTAATTATAATAACATATAGTAAAAGTCTTGAATTATATACTTTTATATATAGTAAAAGTCTTAAATATAATTTTTATTATAACTTAATATTATAAAATATGTTAAATAGAAAAATAATAGATGAATTAATAATATGGAAAAATTCTAAATATAGAAAACCTTTAATAGTAAAATGAGCTAGACAAGTATGAAAATCTTTTGCTATTAAATATTTTTGAGAAAATAATTTTAGAAAAATTCATATAATTAACTTTCAATCTAATAAAAAAGTTCATTCAATATTTGAATGAGATATTAATCCTAATGAAATAATTACAAAATTAGAATATATTTTGGATGAAAATATTGATATTAAAAATGATTTGATTTTTTTTGATGAAATTCAAGAATGTCCTAAGGCAATTAATAGTTTTAAGTTTTTTTGTGAAAAGAAAAAAGAATTAGCAATAATTGGAGCTTGAAGTTATTTATGATTAATTAAAAACTGAGAATCTTTTCCAGTATGAAAAGTAGATTTTTTATCAATGTTTCCATTAAATTTTGAAGAATTTTTAGAAGCAATAAAAAATAAATTATTTAATTTTTATAAAAAAATTGATATAAATAATTTAAAAAAAATTGATGATTTAATACATAAGGAATTATTAAAATATTTAAATTTATATTTTTTTATAGGATGAATGCCTGAAATTGTAAATTTATATAAAGAATGATTAAATAATAATAATAATAGTAATGAATTACTAAATAATATTAGAAAAACACAATTAAATTTACTTGAAAGTTATAAAGCTGATTTCACAAAATATTCATGAATAATTAATTCTTCTCATATTTTATCAGTTTATGATTCAGTCTCAAAACAACTTTCTTTAACTTATAATGAAGAAGTAAATAAATTTAAATTTGTTTGAGTAATACCAAATAAAAAATGATTCTCAAGTATAGATTGACCTTTAACTTGGTTATCTGAATCAAGATTAGTTATAAAAAGTTTTATATCAAATAAAGCTAATAATCCTCTAAAATCACATACTAAAGAAAATACTTTTAAATTATTTTTTCATGATATATGATTATTAAATGCATCCCTTGAAACTCCTATATCTGAAATTATATTGAATGATTTATCAAATTATAAATGATATATTGTTGAGAATTTTATAGCTCAAGAATTATTTAATATATTTGATAAAGATTTAATTTCTTGGACAGAAGGTATTTCTGAAATAGAATTTTTAATTAATATTTGATGAGATATAATACCTATTGAGGTTAAATCTTCTGAAAAATATAGAAAAGCAAAAAGTTTAGATAGTTTTATAAAAAGATATTCTCCTAAAATAGCATATAAATTTACAATGCAAAATTATTCTAAAAATGAGGATAGATGATATTCTACATTACCAATGTATTTAGTATGAAAAATAAAAAAAACCAAAATTTAAAATTTTGGTTTTTTATTTTGATATTTTATTTTTTTTCATATAATTTATTTATTAATATATAATTTTAAATATATGTCTATAGTTATAAATCTAAATAAAAATATTGAAAAATTAGCAGAAAAGCAAGCAAATATTAGTAATGTAAGTATTACTCAATATTTTTCTAATTTAGTAATTACAGATTGAAAAAAAAATGAAATAAAGAAAGATATAATTCAATCCTTACAAGAATTAAATTTAATGAAAGAATGAAAAATAAAAACTAATTCTATAAATAATCTGTTTAATGCTTAAAATAAAATAAATTCAATTCCATTATTTGATAAAGTTTATAAATCATATAATAAAAAATATATAAATTTAGAAAATGATTTAAAAGAATTAATTAAAGAATTAAAAATAAATCCTGAAAAATGAGTTTATATAAAAAATAATATTTATAAAATAAGGGTAAAAAATTCTGATAATAATAAATGAAAAAGTTGATGATATAGATTTATTTATTATTATAAATTTGAAAAAGAAATTATTTTTAGTTATATGTATTCAAAAAATGATATTTGAAATATAAGTGATACTTTTATAGATAATATTTATTAAACTTGTAGGAAAATCAAAATTTTCTTGAATTACTTCTCGACTTTGAATATAAAATCAATATAATTAAAAGTAATTAAATTACTAAATAATTAT
>JAUZRO010000127.1 GCA_030950465.1 Candidatus Altimarinota bacterium
GTATAATTCCTTATAAGACTAGTAATTATTTACTTGACATATATGACGATGATAAAGAATCTGAATTATTAGAAGAATGAGAATTAATGTGTACAGATACAGAATGAGAGGAAATAATATTTGAAGTAGTAGATAAAGATACTATAGATAAAGATTTAGATTGAATTTGTGACTTATCTTGTAAGAATACTTTATGAGAAGATATTTATTATAATTGGAATAAATGGGAAAACTATGTTTATAATCAATGAGATCTAAGTTGTAGAACAATTATAATTATAGATGAACCAGAAGTTCCAAAAATATTTGATGGTTATACTTTAAAATCTTTTATACAAAGAGATTTACCATTAAATAATCCAGATTGATTTACTGTAGAAGATATTTGAAAAAATAGAGAAAGTATTGAAGATCCAGATTGAAATGGTATAAGTATGAATGATGATAAATGAAATTGTTCTTATTTAAAAACAATAGATGAACAAGTTAAATGTTATGAATGATTTTTAAGTAAATATAATATTCATGAATGAACTAGTCTTAATGATTTAAATCCTGCAATAAAAAATTGATATCTTTATGCTAAAAAAATAAATGAATGAAGAAGAGAATCAACAAATTATAATTCATTATATAATAAAGATTTAATAATACTTTCTTGAAATACAGAAAATTTATTAACTGAAAGTAATCAAATATTAGAATGAGGTTATATAAATTGAATTACTAATTGAACAGTTGATAATATAAATTGATGAATTAAAGAAGAATTTTTATTTTCAGATAATGATAATAGATTATGAGAATGAGAAATAAAAATAAATAATTTAATTGATTCTAATACTAAAGATAAGAGGCAAACAAGAAGAGAAACAATAAAAAGTCAAATTCAATTATCTACATGAGATAATTCATTAACATTAATAAATAATCCAACAAAAGGTTTAAATTATTTATCATATGAAATTAAGAAAGAAGATTTTTATTCTCTAAATTGAATATTAAGAATTTCAAAAAATCCAAGTGAATTTTTCTCAAATTTAAAAATACAAGATCCAGAAGATGAAACA
>JAUZRO010000128.1 GCA_030950465.1 Candidatus Altimarinota bacterium
TAATTTATGTAAAGTTGCAAAAAGAGTTTCACACTGATTTTCTTCAAAAGTTATGTATATCAAAAAATTAACTGCTAGATTTTGTTTGAAAAAACTTGAAATTTAGATGGTATTTTTCCTGCTATCACGAAAAGAGCCATATATTGCCTTGACTTTTTTATATTTTATTTTTATTGCAAAATATATATTTATTATTATACTGATTATAAATTATATAATTAAAAATAAAAAAATGAGTACAAAACTTAAATTAGAAAATCCAGAAATCTTTATAAATAGAGTTACAGAAAAACAATATTTTTTGGATTATTTTAATAATATCCCTAGAAATATTTTATTTGTATATTGACCAAAAAGTACTTGAAAGACTACTTTAATAAGAAAAGTAATTAAAGAAAATTTAGATGAGAAAGATTTTAGAATTAATTTTATAAATTTAAGAGAATATATAATTACAAACTTTAAAGATTTTAGAAGTTTGTTTTTTCCAAAAGATTTAAAACAAGAGATTTGAGAAACAGTAAGACAAATAACTACTTGAGCAAAATTTAAATTTCCATGATTTGAATGGGATTCTAGAGATATAAATTTAATGGAAAAAAATATTTTTTGATTAATGATAAAAAAAATAGAAGAACTACAAGAAAAATGAATAAAAACAGTAATAGTTCTAGATGAATTTCAATATTTGAAAGATATTTATATGGATGAACAAAAAGAAGTTATTTTAATAAATGAATTATTTAAATTTTTTATTGCATTAACTAAACAAAATAATTTAGCTCATGTAGTTTGTTTGACGTCAGATTCATATTATATGGAAGAATTATATTGAGATACAAAATTATCAAATACAAGTAAATTTTATCTAATGGAACATTTAAATAAAAAAGATATTAATTATTGGTTAGAAGATTTAGAAAAAATAGATAAAAAAATAGTAGAAAAAATTTGGAAAAATCTATGATGAAGTGTTTGGGAAATATGGCAAGTGTTAGTAAGTTATAAAAACACTTGAAATTATCATAATGAATTAAATGATTTATTAGATACTAAATATAGTTTAGTTTATATGTTATATGATGAAGATTTTTCAAAATTAACAAAAGATCAAGTAAAAGAGTTTATAAAAGTTATAAAAATAATAGTAAAAAAATGATATTGTTTAAAATCAGAAATAAAAGTAGATTTTGAATTAATTAAAGAATTAGTAGATAAAGATATTTGGTTTTATGATATGAAAGAACTTAAAATAACAGCAAATTCAAAAAGTTATGAAATAGCTTTTGGGAGATTATTAAAAGAAATAAATAAAAAAATATCTTAATTTTTGATTAAGCTATTTTTTTTTAATATTTAATTTATAATCAATTTCAGAAAAAAGCACTTTAGTTTTTCAACTATAATTAAATTCTTCTCAATTTAATAATTTAATAATTAATTCTTTTATTTGATTTTTATTTATAGGATTTTTTTCATTTCAATTTAAAATAATATTTCAATCAATAAATTCTATTTTTTCAAAGTTTTCTTTTCACATAGCTATAATACTAATTCAATATATATCTTTTCATAGTTTAATATTTTTTCATTCTATTTTTATATTTAATTTTTCTCAAGTTTTAGGATGACTTATTGTTCATGGAATTGTAAGTTTATTAATAGATTGTTCAAATTCTAGTTTTATTATTTTTTTATTTAGTTTATCTTTCTTTTTTTGTTTCTCTTTTTCTATTAATTTATTTTTTTCTACAGTTTCTTTTTCAGCTATTACTTTTACTTCTGTTTTATTTGTAATAGGCTTTTTTTCTATTATTTTTTCAGGAGCTACTGTTGTAGCCATAACAGAAGCAGTTACAATCTCTGATTTAGTTATAATAGCTGGAGTTTCAACTTCCTGTTTAGTTGAATTAGTTTTTGCTTTAACCTCAGTTTTTTTATCTAATTTATCACGTTCATTTTTTAATTTAGTAATTTCATTATCATTCTCCTCAATTTCTTTCTTCTCAAAAATATCAGGAATTCAATTTAATTTTTTAGCAAAGTTTTGAACTTTATTTCATTTTAATTCATCTCAAGTTAATATTCACTTAACTTTTCAATTATCAGTTAATAGATTATATATTTTTAATAATTCTCAATCAACTTTTCAAGTTGTTAATTTTTCCCAAAAATCACTTTTTGAATAATCTATTTTTTTTCAATCTAAAAATTTATAAAATTTTTCTAAATTTTTGGGTTTTAGATTTTCTACATTTTTTTCTTCAAAACTATTAAAAATTCATTTATCTGCTTTTTTTATAAATTTCTTTAAATTTTCAGTAGCTTTACCTTTTTTATTATCTATATTTTCAAGAAAATTAGAACCAAAAAATAATTTGGCAAGGATTGAAAGAAGAGTTCACATTATTCATCATTCTTTTATAGTCTCAGAAATAAATCATCTAAGTGATTCTCATATATTTATTCATAAAACATTTGTATCATCCATCTTTTTTAAGAAATCAGTTCAAGCTCATCTGTATCATTTTAATTTTTCTCAAAAGTCATTAACTTTAGTTCTAATGTTTTCTTTAATTTGTTTTTCAGATTTTCATTCAAAAATATTTTTATTTTCTCCAGAAACTATTTTTCAAATTTTTCATAATTTAGAAAAAGTATTTGTATTATTTTTTTTATTATTAATTTTTTCAATATTTTCATTAAACTCTTTTCATAATTGTTCAAGTCATGCAATTCCAAAAATTCATAAAAAATCTTTATTTAATTCTTCTTGATTTTTTTCTCATTTTATTGTTGAAACAATTCAAGATTTTATTTTTCAAAATATTCATTTAACTGCAAGTGATTTTGGATCAGCAGTTTCTATTTTATTTATAAGTGTATAAGTTAAAACAAGTTTTATTTTATCTTTTTGTGGTGGAGTAAATTTAGAATCTAATTGTAATTCAATATAATTTCAAATAGCATCCATAAATTCTTTCATTGCTTCATTATCTTCTATGCTTTTTTCTATTTCTTGAAAACCTCATCCAAGAAAAGCTCATTCTGTATTACTAATTTCTGTTTTTATATCATCTATTCAATTTTTAACTTTTTCTAAAAAAACTTTATATTCTATACTATTATTTAAACTAGATTGCCTATCTTCAAGAAACTTTTTAAAAGATTTTTTATCTTCATTAGATAATTTATTATAAGAAGTTAAAA
Organism: Candidatus Altimarinota bacterium; assembly: GCA_030950465.1. GTDB lineage: Bacteria > Patescibacteriota > Gracilibacteria > BD1-5 > UBA6164 > CALLPO01. Next base: position 3,211 of record JAUZRO010000128.1, read on the forward strand.
GATCAGATTTATCAGTTTTAGAAAAATCATTGTCTTTTGTTTTTTCAGTATATAAATTTTGGACTTGTCATAATTTACTCATTATTTATTTAATTATTTAATTATTAATATGATAATATCATATTCTGAAAATTATTGCAAAAATATAGCTATTCTTTTTTTTATTTCTTCTAAAATTTGCTTTATAAAAAATATGAGTAAAATATTTTTAAATATATTAATAAAAAATAAAAATTATGACATATATAAGAAAAATGAAAGATTGAAGTGAAAAAGTTTATTATACTTCAAGTGAAATGAAAGAAAAATTACATAAATCTATATTGAATCTTTGAAATGAATTAATTAATGAAATTAAAGAAGAAAGATTAAATAAACAAAATTATATTAAAAATAAAAATGTTTTAATTTATAATCAAAATAATCTATGTATAGTGTAATTTTTGAAGATGAGTTTCATAGTTCATTATATATTTTTTTAGAATCATATAAAAATGTTTTTAAAAGATTATATTCTGATACTTGAATTCCTGAAGAAAATTTACTTTTTAAAACATATATTGAAAGTTCAAAGAAAATTGAAGAAGAGATTATTGACAAAATAGAATATTATTTACAAGAAGAAATAGTTGCATATAAAATATTAGACTGAAAAAAATCAATAAAATTTTTTATAAAAAGTTTTATGTTAGAAGTATTTTATGAAGAAGATATGGAAGAAAAAATAAGGTTTATTGAAGGTATTATAATTAATAAAAAATAAAAATTATGACATATATAAGAAAAATGAAAGATTGAAGTGAAAAATTTTATTATACTGAGGATGAAATGGATATTATGTTAGATAAAGCTATTTTAAAACATGCAGATGATTTAATTTATGAAATTAGAAAAGAAAAAGTTAAAACAAATACTTTTAATCCAGTATTTTCTAATAATTTACAGTATGCTTAAAATTAAATTTTAAAAAAAATATTATGAGCAAATAAATTATTTTCTAAAATGATATAAAAATTCATTTAAAAAGTTATATTCTGATACAGGAATAGAAAATGAATATTTTTTTCACAAGGAATATACTGAAAATGCAAAAAAAATTAAAAATGAAATAAAAGTAGAAATAATAAAAAACTTACAAGAAGAAGTATTCTGATATAAATTACAAAACTGAGAAAAATCAATCAAAATATATCTAAAAAGTTTTATGTTAGAAGTATTTTTTGAAGAAGATATGGAAGAAAAAATAAGGTTTATAGAAAAAATTATAATTAATAAAAAATAAAAAAACTATGTTCTTAAGAATACTAAATTACTCATTCAAAAATATATTTAGAAATAAATTTTTAAGTATATCATCAATACTTGTTTTAACTTTGTTAGTGTTTTTTATTAATTTATTGCTAGTTATTCAAAATATTAGTTTTAAATTAATAGATACAGTTAATGAAAAAATGACAGTTTCTCTTTATTTACAAGATGAATATGATAAAAATTCTGAAGCAGTTACTTTGCTTATCAATTCTATAGAGGATTTAAAAGAAGGGATTGATGTTACTTATAAGACTAAATGAGATGTGCTAGAAGAGATTAGAAAAAAAGATCCTGAATTAGTTAGGATATTGGAGAGACAAAATCCTCTTCCTGAAACTATTGAATTATGAGATATTCCAATTGATGCTTGGTGAGAAGTAAATTCTTTGATTAAATCAAAAATATTTCTTTTTTCTAAAGAAGAAAATAAGCAGTGAATAGAAGATACTAAAAAAAGTTTTTCTGAATACACATCTCAGTATGAAAAAATTGAAAATGTTACTAAATATTTAGTAATTTTGAGGGTTTGATTATATATTATGATTGCTTTATTTTTATTATCTATTTGAATAATTATTTATTCTATTATATGAAATTTTGTTTTTTATTATAGAGATGAAATTTATATTACTAGATTAGTTTGAGGTAGTAAAATGTTTATTTATGGGCCATTTAGCTTTCAAGGTATGATTTATGCTTTTACTAGCTTTATTATAGGAATAGGAATTTTTTATATATGAGTACAATTTACCAACTTTTTATTAAAAGAAAATTTTAATTTTTCATATTTATTATGAGATTATGGATTATTATTTTTATTAGAAGTTTTAGTTTTAGTTTTTATTGGTTGAATAAGTGGTTTAGTTTCTTCAAGAAAATATTTAAAATAATAAAAACATGTTTTTCAGAACTTATTGATTACTAGGGCAAAATGCTAGAAATCTAAAATACATAAAATGATTTAATTCAAAAATGGCTAAAAAATTAGCTGATTCAAAATTAGAAACAAAAGAATTTTTAAAAACAAAAAAAATCCCAGTTCCTGAAACTTTAGCTGTTTTAAAAAAACATAAAGAAATAACTCTTGAATTAATTGAATGATTAAAACCACCATTTGTAATTAAACCAAATGCAGGTTTTTGATGAAAATGAATTATAGTTATGGATTCTATAGATTCTTCATGAAATTTTGTTTCAAATACTTGAAAAAATTATTCTGTAAAAGAAATAAAAACTCACCTATTAAATATTTTAGATGGTTTTTTCTCTTTGTCTGGTTCTAGAGATAAAGTACTTATAGAAAAAAAAATTGAAATAAGTGATGAAGTTCAGATTTTAGGGAAATATTGATTACCTGATATTAGAATTATTGTTTTTAATATGGTTCCTGTAATGGCTATGTTAAGAATTCCTACAAAAAAATCAGGTTGAAAAGCTAACCTGCATTCTTGAGCTTGTGCTGCTTGAATAGATATTGGTAGTGGAAGATTAACTTATATAACTCAACATTCTAAAATTATAAAATCTGTTCCAGATATTGGTGATATTAGATGACTTGTTTTGCCTGAATGGGATAAAATGTTAAATATGGCAGTATCAGTTCAAAAAGAAACTTGAATTGGATATTTGGGTTGTGATATAGTTATGGACAATATTGATTGACCACTTTTGCTTGAAATAAATATTAGACCATGACTAGAAGTTCAAGTTGCAAATCTTGCAAGATTAAAGGATAGACTAGAAAGAGTAGAATGAGTTAATATTAATTCTGTAGAAAAATGAGTAAGACTTTGAAAAGATTTATTTTCTTGAGATATTGAGTGAAAAATTGAAAAACTTTCTGGTAAAAAAGTTGTATGACAAAGAGAATATATTACTTTGGAATATGTAGATAAAAAATATAAATATTTAGCAGAAATAGATACTTGAAAAAATATTTCAGTTATAGATAAAAGTTTTTTAAAAAATATTTTAAAAATAGATGAAGTAAAATTAGAAGATAAAAAAATAAGAATTAAAACAGATATATTATGAGAAATAAAAGATATAAATTTTTTGATTAAAGAATTATGAAGTGTTAATATTATTTTAGGATTAAACTCTTTAAAATGAATTTTAATTGATCCATTTAAATATAAAAAGTGAGAATTACCTTTTACTGAAGATGAAGAGTATAGAAAAACTACCAATAGTGCTTTGAATAAAAATTATGAAAAACAATTACACAAAATAGATGAAGAATTAATTTCAGTAGATAAAAAACTATTAATATTAAAAAATATTACTCCTACTAATTTAATTGAAGAAAAAAATAAATTTATTAAATCAAAATGAGATTATATTCCTGAATTTGAATATAGAAAAATAAATTTAGATTTTAAAGAATTAAGAGAAAAAATAGAAAAAATAGAAATTCCAGATATTCCATTATCTAATATTTATAAAAGAAAAAAAGAAGAAATTTTAAATAAGATAAAATATCTAAAAGCAGTTGATTCTGGTGATAATGAAAAACAAACAAAAATTTCAAACTTACTTTTTTGAGATTTAGATAATGATAATGTATTATTTTCTGAAGAAGAATTAGAAAATAGAAATACTTCAAAACAAGAAGAAGATTTACTTAATTTAGAAGATATTAAAAAATATATAAATAAATTTAATCATATATATTGAATTAAGATAAAAGTACAAATATCAAATAAAACTTCAAGGTTTGTTATGTCTTGAGATACTCTTCATTATAAAGCTTGATCAATAGTCTGAAAAAAAGAAATGAGATCTATAATTGCTCATGAAATAGAATGACATTATTTAAGAAGAGTTAACTGAAGAAAATTAGATTATAATATTTTTTCTGCCTGAACAGCAAAATATATAGAAATAGATGAATGAATTGCTGTTTATAATCAAAATAGGTTTTTAAATAATCAAGATATTAAATTTTATGGAATCTATGAGTGATATTATTTACTTAATTTTGCATTAAATAATTCTTATAATAATTTATTAGAAAAATTATTAGAATTTTATAAATATGATTTTGAAAAAATTTTCAACAGATTAGTTAGAATAAAAAGATGATTTCAAAAAGCAAGTGATGAGTGAGTTTTTTATAAAGATGTTGTTTATTTAAACTGATATTTAAAAATAAATAAGTTTATAGAAGAAGGAGGTTCTCTTAAAGAATTATACTTATGAAAAATAACAATAGAAGATTTAAAAGAATTAAAAGAATCATATTTTATGAAGTTAAAATTTAATGAAAATAAAATACCATTTTTCCTTTAAAATACAGATTTTATATAATGCTTTTTAATATAATTAAAAAAAGTCTAAAAATAGTTTGACTTAAATCCAAAAAAAAATATACTACCTCTGCTTTTAAAACAAGCAGAGAAAAGTATGGATGCGTAGCTCAGTTGGTTAGAGCGCTCCCCTGTCACGGGAGAGGTCACGAGTTCGAATCTCGCCGTGTCCGCCATTAAAATAAATGAATACATAGAATATTATGGGGCCTTAGCTCAGTTGGCTAGAGCGCCTGCCTTGCACGCAGGAGGTCAGGAGTTCGACTCTCCTAGGCTCCACCATTTAATATTCAACTACAAATTATAAAAGTAAGACATTTAAAATAATTTGTTTTATTGACTTGTAGATTTTTTTTAATGAATTATATGTAAATAATAATAATTAAAAAATTAAGCATGGCACATAGTAAAAGACCAAGAAGAGTTAACTATTCTGTAAATAAAAAAGGACCAGTTAGTGGATGAAAAGTTTGAAAAGCAATAACTCATTATATATCTTTATTAAAAAGAACTGAAATAGAATGAGAAACATTATGGTTAAAAAATGCTTTCAATATAGTCGAGGTTAAATTGAAAAAATATTGAATAAATTCTAATAAATTAAAAAATGCCTAGATTAACTTCACATGCTCACAGAAAAATAAAAAGAGCAACAAGACAAATTGAAAAAAAGATGAGAAAAAGAATGGCATAATCCATTAAAAAAAATTATAATAAATAAATTTCCAAAGTTTTGATAAATATTTTATATAACTAAAAATAATATTATGGCAGATGCTAAAATACATATGAATATTGGTACTATTGGTCATGTAGATCATGGTAAAACAACTACTACTGCAGGTATTTCTGCTGTATTAGGTGCAATTAATGGTGATGAAGTTAGAGATTTTGCTTCTATTGATAATGCTCCAGAAGAAAGAGCTAGAGGTATTACAATTAATACTTCTCATGTAGAATATGAAACTGCTACTAGACATTATGCTCATGTAGATTGTCCAGGACATGCTGATTATATCAAAAATATGATTACAGGTGCTGCACAAATGGATGCTGCTATATTAGTAGTTGCTGCTACTGATGGACCTATGGCTCAAACAAGAGAACATATTCTATTAGCATGACAAGTAGGGGTTCCTTACATTGTTGTATATATGAATAAATGTGATATGGTTGATGATGAAGAAATGCTTGAATTAGTTGAAATGGAAATAAGAGACCTATTAACTAAATATGACTTCCCAGGTGATGATACACCAATTGTTAGAGGTTCAGGACTAGTTGCTCTTGAAAATCCTACTGATATGGATAAAGAATATGGTGCTAAAACTATTGTTGAATTATTTGAAAAAATTGAAGAATTTGTACCATTACCTAAAAGAGAAACTGAAAAAGATTTCTTAATGCCTATTGAAGATGTATTTTCAATTAAAGGTAGAGGGACTGTTGTTACTGGTAAAATTGAACAAGGTATTATCAAAATTGGTGATACAGTTGAAATTGTTGGTATCAAAGACACTCAAACTACTACTGTTACTGGAGTTGAAATGTTCCATAAACAATTAGAACAAGGTGAAGCTGGTCATAATGCTGGTCTACTTATCAGAGGTATTGATAGAGAAGATGTATTAAGAGGTCAAGTTTTATGTAAACCAGGTTCACTTGTAGGTCATACTGATTTTGAAGGTGAAGTATATATCCTTACTAAAGAAGAAGGTGGTAGACATACTCCATTCTTTAAATGATATAAACCTCAATTTTACTTCAGAACTACTGATGTAACTGGTGATGTTACACTACCAGATGGTGTTGAAATGGTTATGCCTGGTGATAACTTAAAATTTACAGTTAAATTACAACAACCTATTGCTATGGACCAAGGTCTTAAATTTGCAATAAGAGAAGGTGGTAGAACTGTTGGTTCATGAGTTGTTTCAAAAGTTAATGACTAAAATATGAATTAATTCAGAAATTACTATAGCAATATAGTAGTTTCAAATTAATCTATATTATAGATTTTAAAATTTTAAAATAAATTTAAAAAATGGTAGCTAAAAAAGATAAACAAAAAATAAGAATTGTTGTGAGAGCATTCGATCATAAAGTACTAGATGAATCAATTAAAAAAATTGTTATGGTTTGTACTGATTCAGGTGCTAAAATAGTTGGACCTATTCCATTGCCTACAAAAATTGAAAAAATTACTGTTAATAGATCAACTTTTGTTAATAAAGATGCTAGAGAACAATTTGAAATTAGAAGACATAAAAGAATTATTGATATTCTAGAACCTTCTTCTCAAACTCTATCTGCATTACAAGATCTTGTAGTTCCAAGTGGTGTTGGGATTGAAATTAAAGCATAATTTTACAAAGATAATAATTATCTTTATATTTAAAAATTAAATTGAATACAAATGTCTAGAGTATGTCAAGTTACTGGTAAAAAAACTAGTACATGAAATAAAAGAAGTCACTCTTTAAGAGCAACTAAAAGAAAATTTTATCCTAATCTTTTTACTAAAAAAATAAAAGATCCAGAAACAGGATTAGTTTTTAAAATAAAAGTTTCTGCTAAAGGTTTAAGAACTTTAAGAAAACACGGTATTGTATAAAAATAAGCATTTGTAAAACTACAAATGTTTATGCCTGGATGGTGGAATTGGTAGACACGCAAGACTTAAAATCTTGTTTCTTCGGGAGTGCGGGTTCGATTCCCGCTCTAGGCACCATTTAAAAAAATATACAAACCAAAGGCTTTTTTAAATAAAAGTTTATAAAAAATTATAATTAAAATACGAATATAATATGTTAAAAATTAGATTAGCTAGAGCAGGTAAAAGAAATATGGCATTTTTCAGAGTAGTTCTTACTGAACATACTGCTGCATCAAAGCATTGATATAAAGAAGTATTAGGTTTTTATAACCCTATTTCTAAGGAGTTTAAATTAAAAGATTTAGAAAAGATTGCTAAATATCTTTCTCATTGAGTACAATTTTCTCCTAGAGTAGAAAAATTAGTTAAAACTAATGAGATTATAATTCCAACTGTTAAATAGTAATAAAAAAAGGAAAACTTAAAATTAATTTGAAGGTTTTCTTTTTTTTGTTAATATAATAAATATTAAATCTACTATATGTATAAAGAAATAGATTATTTAAAATTTATATTAGAATGATTAGTTTCTAATATAGATGATATTAAGATTGATAGATTGGAAGATGAATTATGAGTATTATTAACACTTTCTGTTGCTAAAGAAGATATGTGAATAATAATTTGAAAAGGATGAAATACAGTTAATTCTCTTAGATCTATATTAAGATTATTAGGAGTTAAAATATGAAAAAAAATTAACTTAAAGGTTTTAGATTAAAATTTAACTTACAAAAATATGTTTGAAGTTGTAAATGCTGCTAATGATTTAGTAAATCCTTTTTTAGAAAATCAATCATGAAATTGTCAGATATTTCCTGAAGGAATGAATGTTTGAGATTTTATATTAACAATAATATCTTTATTTGTTTTAATTTCATGAATATTATCAATAATTTTTATTTTATGGTGAGGTTTACTTTTAATTCTTTCAGGATGAAAAGATGATAAAATTAAACCAGCAATAAATACTATAAGGTATGCTGTTATTGGTTTAATAGTCACAGTTGTTTCTATATTTATATTTCCTATACTAGGAGGATTATTAGGTATAAATGTTGAACAATATGCTAATCCTTGAGCTATTATTGATAAATCAAAATTTATAGGTCAATGTGTTTTTACAGAAACAGATAATACTTATTGAACTAATACAAATTCAACTTGAATAAATACAGAAGTTGATTTTACAGATTTATAAAAAATCTAAATATAATATATTTAGATTTTTTTTATTTTATTATTTTTTCTTTTATTTTCTTTAAAAACTTTTTTCTAGTTTTTGTCACTTCTTCACCTGATTCTATTTTTAATTCACCCTTTTCAGATAATAATATAGCAATAGATTTAGTTGCTGGAAATTTTGCTAAAATTATATTTATAATTACCATAATAGGAACAGATAATAGCATTCAAATTATTCACCATAGAGCTCACCAAAAAGATAAAGAGACAATAATTGCTAATGGACTTAAATTTAATCTGTTTCACATAAATTTAGGTTCAATTAGATTTCACATTAATATTTGTATTCATATCAGTCAAGAAGCTATAAATGATAAACTAAGCAGTGAAATATCTTTTTGAATTAAAGCTATTGATATAGGAAAAATTAAAGCAATTATAGAACCAACATTTGGTATAAAATTCAGTATAAAAATTAAAAATGCCCAAAATATTGCAAAATCTAATCCAAAACTAGCCATTACAAAATAACTTAATGTTGCTGTAATAAAACTTACAATAGTTTTTATTATAAAATAAGCTTTAGTATCATTTTTTATCTTATTAATAGTTTCACTTACATTTTTTCTTTTATTTTCATCACTAATCATTAGTGTTAATTTATCTCAAAAATACCTATACTCTAATAAGATGAATAAAGTATAAAAAAATATCATTCAAGTATTAGAAAAAATAGAAGTTATTCATGATAATATTTTTTGAAAAACATTAGATATATCAAAATTCTTTAACATTTCATTAATACTTTTAGGTTCAGGTATATGAGTTGTTTCAAAAAATTGTTTTATTATACCACTTATTTGTTCTTGATAATCAGGAAGTTTTTTAATTAATTCATCTATATTTGAATTAATTAACTCTCAAAATAACCAAAAGATTAATGTATAAGTTCATAAAGAGAATATCATTGCTATAAATTTTGGAACTTTAAATTTTTGATAAAAATTGCTAACTCATATAATAGCAAATGAAAATAAAATTGCTATTATAAAAGGTATTATAAAACTTGCACCAATATATAATGTATAAAAAACTATAAAAGTAGACATTATAATTAATGGAATATTTAGTTTTTCAGATTCTTTTTTCTTAAACATGATTTTTTTTAAATAAATATTATTATTAGACTTGTTTAGACTTAAAATATTGAATTTAACCATTAAATAACTCTTTTGTCCGTTGGACATTTACTCTTTACAAGAGCAAAGTGTTAGATTTTTATGAAAAATAGTACAGTGTAGCCTCTTGCTCTTGTAAAGAGTAAGAATTTAAGAAAGAGTTATTATTGGTTAATTCCTTATTTGTAGCTATTTTTAATGTATTATTAAGTCTGAACAAGTCTATTATATATTATTATCTTTAAAAAGCAAAAAAACACTTTTAATTAATTTTTTTAATTAAATATATTTTTTAAACTTTTAATGTTACTATCAACCAAAAAAATCCCAACTTATCA